>NZ_JBHUAL010000085.1:0-35243 GCF_042789775.1 Kitasatospora sp. NPDC056800
GCGCCGGTGTCGGTCAGTGGCGGTGACGGTCAGCGCCGGAACAGGCCGGTGAGCACGTCCCACCAGCCGCGGCGCTGCGCCGGGATCGTTGGGGCCGCCGGGACGCCCCGCTCCGGTGCCGCCTTCGCCTGTTCCGCCCCTGTCTCCACCCCCGCCTCCGCCTCCGCCTTCGCGTCGGCCTCCGCCAGCTCCGCCTCCGCCACCGAGAGCGGGTCCGGCTCGATGTCGCGGGCGGTGAACTCCACTGGCAGCGCCGTCAGGTGCCGGGAGATCCAGGCCGAGCTCCAGACCAGCTCCTCCTCGGGCACCGCGAGCCGGACGTCCGGCAGCAGGGTGAGCAGGATGTCGATCCCGGCCTCGGCGACGTGCCGCCCAATGTCCTGGCCGGGGCACTCGTGCGGCCCGGCGCCGAAGGACAGGTGGGAGCGGTTGCCGTACAGCGGGGCCGCCAGGTCGGGGCGGACCACCGGGTCGACGTTGGCCGCCGCGAGCCCGAGCAGCAGCAGGTCCCCGGCCCGGATCTGCTGGCCGCCCAGCTCGGTGTCGGCGGTCGCCCAGCGGCCGGCCACCAGGGACATCGGCGGGGAGTCCCAGAGCACCTGGTCCAGCGCCTCGCCCAGGGTCATCTGGCCGCCGGAGAGGTGGGCGCGGAAGCGCGGGTCGGTGAGCACCATCTTCAGCGAGTCGGCGATCAGGTTGACGGTGGTCTCGTTCGCGGCGAGCAGCACCACCCGCAGGTGCTCCATCACCTCGTCCTCGGTCAGCCCGGCCGGGTGCGCCAGCAGACGGCTGGTCAGGTCGTCGCCGGGGTGCTCGCGCTTGAGGGCGATGGTGCGGCGCAGACCGGCGACCACGTACTCGTTGCTGGCGATCGCCGTCTCGGTGCCCTTCATCAGGTCCCGGGCGGCGGTCACCAGCTGCGGTCCGTACTCGTCCGGCATGCCGAGCAGCTTGGTCATCACCAGCATCGGCAGGTGCTCGGCGAACTGGGAGATCAGCTCGGCCTGGCCGGTCGGCCCGACCACCTGGACCAGGTCGGTGGTGAAGCGGCGGACGTGGCGGCGGATGCCGCGCCGGTCGAAGCCGTTCAGGCCGTCCAGCAGGGCCCCGCGCAGCCGGCGGTGCTCGTCGCCGTCGGCGAACACGCAGATCGGCTGCCAGGCGACCACCGGCAGCAGCGGGGAGTCGGGCGGGACCTCGTTGTTGCGGAAGGCGTTCCACAGGCGCGAGTCCCGGGAGAACAGCGTGGGGGTGCGCATCACGGTGATGTTGGTGCCGTGGCCGAGCACCAGCCAGGCCGGGTGGTCGCCGTGCAGCAGCACCGGGGCGACCTCGCCGTGCTCGGCGCGCAGCTTGTCGTACAGGACCGTCGGGTCGGCCTCGGCCTCCGGGCCGTACAGGCGGCGCAGGCCGCCGGGGCCGGTCGGGGCGATGCCGCCGCCCGCGTGGGCCGGGCAGCCGGGCGGTGGGGCGGTGGCCGGCGCGGAGCCGACGGATTCGGGGCCGGCGGGTTCGGGGATCGGGGTGGTCACGGGGTCTCCGGTCGCGGGTGGGGTTCGGTGACGAGCGGACGGGCTCGGGCGGACGGTGGGTGGCCGGCGAGCGGGCATGGGTGCCTGCTCAGCCGGTGGCCGGGACGGCCAGCTCGTACAGGTAGTGCATCAGGGTCATCAGGGTGTCCCGGCTGGACTCCCGGCTGCGCGCGTCGCAGCTGACGATCGGCACCTCGGACGGCAGGTCCAGCGCGCTCCGCAGCTCGTCGAGCGGAACGGCCGGGGCCTCCGGGAAGCTGTTGACGGCCACCACGAAGGGCACACCGCGCTCCTCCAGCCGCCCGATCACCTCGAAGCTGACCTCCAGCCGCCGGGTGTCCACCAGGACCACCGCGCCCAGGGCGCCCTCGAACAGGCCGTTCCAGAGGAACCAGAACCGCTCCTGGCCGGGGGTGCCGAAGACGTACAGCACGAGCCGGTCGCTGATGCTGATCCGGCCGAAGTCCATGGCCACGGTGGTGGAGGTCTTCTGCTCGACGCCGGTCGGGTCGTCCACCCCGACCCCGGCCTGGGTCATGGTCTCCTCGGTGGTCAGCGGGCGGATCTCGCTGACCGCGCTGACCAGCGTCGTCTTGCCGACGCCGAAGCCGCCGACCACCACCACCTTGACCGCCGTGGTGACGGAGTCCGGCAGCAGGTCCGCCCCGGCCGGCCCGACCACCGTGTCAGAGCCGCTGAAGTCCATGGATCACCGCCTCCAACAGGGCACGGTCGGGGAGTTCCGCCGCGGGCACGGCGGCGCTGCGGGCCTCGATCAGCCCGTCGTCGAGCAGGTCCGCCAGCAGCACGATGACCACGCTGACGGGGAGCTCCAGGTAGGCGGAGACCTCCGCGACCGAGAGCGGGGAGCGGCACAGCCGCAGGATCGCGGCGTGCTCCGGCTGGTGGGCGGGGGTCGGCTCCGCGCGGGAGACGATCAGGGTGACCAGGTCGAAGACCCCCGGCCCCGACGGGCCGCTGCGGCCCCGGGTGATGACGTACAGCCGGTCGGGCTCGGGGCCGTCCCAGCCGCCCTGCGCGGCCGTCATGCCACCGCCTCACTGTGCTCGTTCATGTGCCCGTCCCGCCGCCGGAGCTCGGCGCGGCAGGGCGGGACGGGTGGCGGTTCACGCGACCGCCTCGGGGTTGCGCGGCGGCGTGGACAGGTGCTCGCCGATCCGGGCGACCAGGTCGCGCATCTGGTGGCTCACCAGCCCGGCGTCCACGCCCTCGTCGGCGAGCACCGCGAGGTAGGCGCGGTCACCGGCGGCCATCAGGTAGAAGTAGCCGCCGTCCACCTCGATCACCACCAGCCGCATCGAGCCGTCGCCGTGCGGGAACTCGTGGCCGATCGCGCCGGCCAGGCTCTGCAGCCCGGCACAGGCGGCGGCGAGGCGGTCGGCGGTGTCCGGGTCGGTGCCGTACTGGGCGATCCGCAGGCCGTCGGCGGACAGCACGATGACGTGGCGCACGCACGGGACGCTGTGCGCGAGGTCGTTGAGGATCCAGTCCATGTTGCTGCGGTGCGGAATCACTGCTCGCCTTTCCCTGCCGTCTCTTCACTGGTGTGTGCGGCGCTGGTGCGTCCGGCACCCGACTGCCCGGCGTCCGTCTGCCCGGCGTCCGTTCGTCCGGCACCGGTCTGTTCGGCGTCCGTGGCGCGCCCGGCGCCCGCCGGACCGGACGGGCTCGGCCCGGTCCCCTTGATGCCGTCCATGAACGCCTCCAGCCACAGGCCCGGCTGCTTCGGCTCCTTGGCGGGGCGCGACGCCTGGGCCGGCGGGCCGGCCAGCGGACCGGGCGGCTGCGCCGTCGGCCCGCCGGGCTGCGCGGTGCCGCGCTGGGCGGGGCGCGCGGCACCGCCGAAGCCGCCCCGGGGCATCATCGGACGGCTCCGCCGGCGCTGCGGCAGGCCGTTGGGCGTCCACTCGGTCACGATCACCTCGTCGTCCCCGGCGCCCGGGCCGGAGGGCCCCCACGGGTTGGTCGAGCCGTAGGACGGCCCGACGCCGGCCGAGGTCGTCCGGGTGCCCCAGGGGCGGCCCGCGGCCGCGTGCCGGGGCGGGTTCGCGGGCAGCGGGCGGGGGCCGGAGAAGGCGCCGATGCCGTGCGCCCGCCCGGTCGGCGGCGCGGTGGTGAGCAGTTCCTGCGGCACGACCAGCACCGCCCGCACGCCGCCGTACGCGGAGCGGCGCAGCGAGATCTGGAAGCCGTACGCCTGGCAGAGCCGGCCGACGATGGCGAAGCCCAGCCGGGGGGACTCGGTGAGGTCGTCGAAGTCCTTGGAGACCATCGCCTCGCGGATCGAGCGCTCGGCGCGGAACCGGGCCTCGTCGGTGAGGCCGAGGCCGCCGTCCTCGATCTCGATCGCCATCCCGCTCTGCACCTCGGAGGCGCTCAGGTGCACGTGGGTGTGCGGCGGGGAGTAGCGGGTGGCGTTGTCGAGCAGCTCGGCGACGGCGTGGATCAGCGGCTCGACGGCCGGCCCGGTGACGGAGATCTGGGCCACCGGGTGCAGGTCCACCCGCTGGTACTCGAGGATCCGGGACATGCCGCCGCGCAGCACGCTGTAGAGCGCGATCGGACGGGTCCACTGGCGGCCGGGGCGGGCGCCGGACAGGACGGCGATACTGTCGGCCAGACGGCCGCTCAGCGCGTTGCCGTGGTCCAGGCGCAGCAGGTCGTCGAAGACCGCCGGGTCGTTGCCGTGCCGATCCTCCATCTCCCGCAGGTCCTTGGCCTGCCGGTGGATGATGGCCTGGACCCGGCGGGCGATGTTGACGAAGGCCCGCTCGGCCGAGTCGCGCCGGCTGACCTCGTCGTCGACGGCCTTGGCGACGGCCTCGGTGACGGCCACCAGCGAGCGGCGGAACCGTGGCGAGACGGGCGCCTCGCTCTCCTCGAACGGGCGGGTCAGGACGTCGAAGGAGTACCCGTACCGGGCCCCGGCGACCACCCTGCGCATCTCCACCCGGGCGAGCCGGTCCAGCTCGTCCTCCTGCCCGGCCAACCTGCGTTGCCACTCCTCGACCTGCCGGGCGTGCAGGTCACGGGACTCGCTCAGGGCCCGCCCCCGGCGGGCCGACTCGGCGGCCACCACGGCCACCAGCACGGTGCCCGTCGCCCCGCACCACAGCACCCCGGCCCGGGCCCCGGCGGACACCGCCACCGCGGCGACCGCCACGGCCGCCGCCATCACGGCCGTCGGCAACAACCAGCCGAGCAGGGGCGCTCGGCGCCGTCTGGCGGGTGACGATCCAGCTCGAAGCATTCAGCATCCTCAAACGATCGGAACAGTACGGACAAAAGCGGGGGGAGCGGCTCCGGAGGCGTGGTGGTGCAGCATAGCCAAGTTCAGGACATCCTGACCGAAAGTCAAAAATACCGTCCCGCAACCGACTTGTGGCAATCTGCCGGACAGTCCCGACATTTCGCACGCCAGTCGCAACCGGAGCGGCCACCGCCCTCCCACCAGGCTTCTCGTCGCGCCGCCCGCGCGCCGCCGACCCGCGCCGGATTCGCTCATGCGAAGGGTTTCCGCGCCAAGTCCCCGCGTATCGCGCCGAGTTCGTGCTAAGCGCGGTGACTCCGGTCAACCGGAGGCGCGGCAATCACCCGGAAGGGGAACCGCAGCCGGGCCCGATTCGGCTGCGTGCGGTGCGCCGGGCCTCCTAGGGTCGTCGCATGAACGATCACGACAGCCGCACACCGGCCGCACTGGGCCGGACCCTGCGCCACCTCATGGGCGACGCGGTGTGGGCGGGCATGCTGGAGGAGGCCTTCGAACGCCGGCACCCGATCGGCGCCACCCTGCTGCGCCAGGGCGAACCGGGCACCCACGTCCTCGCCCTGCGGACCGGAGTGGCCAAGGTCAGCCGACGGGAACGCAACGGGGACGTCCGGCTGCTGGCCTTCCGCGGCCCGGGCGAACTCCTCGGCGAGGTGGCCGTCCTGGACGACGGCGTCCGCTCCGCGAGCGTCCAGGCGATCTCGGACTGCACGGTCGCGGTCCTCACCAAGGAGGCCTTCCTGCGCTTCGTCGCCGAGCGGGGGCTGTTCCCCGTGATGGTCCGCTACGCCATGGGCCGACTGCGGGAATCCGACCTGGCCCGGATCGGCGGCGACGTCGTCCCCCGGCTGGCGGCCGCCCTGGTCGCGCTGGCCGACCTCTCCACAGGCCTCGCGCAGACGCCCGGCCGCCGGATCGAACTCGCCCTGACCCGGGACGAACTGGCCCAGCACCTCGGCGTCTCCCGGAACACCGTCACCGCGGGCCTCACCGCCCTGGCCGCCCACCGCGTCGAAGCCGGCCGCAAGTCCATCGCCCTCGACGACCTCCCCGCACTCCGCCGCGCGGTTGACGTTCCACGCGACTGACGCTCCGTCCCAGCGCTCCTTTGACCCGCGCGGCCTCGGATGTGACATCCGTCACTCACGTACCGCACCGAGCGAGCACACCGCGCGACGCCGGATCGCGAAGCTTGGTGGCGCAAGGTCAGCACGGAACGACAAGGAGCAGAGAATGACGGAGTTCGACCAGCCGATGCCCGAGGCCAGCGCCCTGCCGTACAGCCGCAGCCGGCACCTCCCGCCGTACCGGGGCATCGTCGCCGTCGACGCCAAGGACTTCACCGGGTACCCGGCGATCGAGCACGGCACCATCAGCGCGAACGTGCCGCAGCTGCTCCGACTCTCCTTCGAGCGGGCCGGACTGGGCGAGGTCTGGAAGGACCGGCGGTTCCCCAACTCGACCGGCGACGGGTACGTGTTCGGCTTCGACCCGGCCTGGATGCCCTTCCTGATCCACCCCTGGCTGAACACCCTCCAGGAGGTGCTCACCGAGTTCAACGTGCACTCGGTCGGGACGGTGCGCATCCGGCTGCGGGTCAGCCTCAACATCGGCCCGCTCCCGGACGACGGCGGCGAGTTCGACGGCAACGGCACCCCGCGCAACGACACCCACCGGCTGCTCGACTCCCGCCCGGTGAAGGCCATGCTGGCCGCCTCCAACGCGAGCATCACCCAGGTCGCCGCCATCCTGTCCGACCGCTGCTACCAGGACGCGGTGGCCGGCGGCTTCACCGGGCGCCACCCCGACCACTTCATCGAGGTGCCGGCCACCGTCGAGGGCAAGCGCTTCGACCAGCGGGCGTGGCTGTACGTGCCCACGCCGTCCGGGAACCTGTACGACCGCAGGATCCTCGGCGACGCGGTGGTGGAGGAGCAGGAAGGACGGGCGAAGCGGACAGCGGACGGGAGCACGGAGCAGCGCCGCGCGCCGCGCACGGCGGTGAACCAGCGGGGCAACGGCAGCAACCTGAACGCCGGCACGGTGCACGGCAGCCAGACCGTCACCAACGTGCGCGGTGACTCCTACGGCGGCGACCGCGTGGAGGGGCACAAGGTGGGGACGGTCAACGGCAACCTGGGCGACATCGTCCACGGCGACAAGAACGAGCACCGCCGGTGAACCCCGACGAGCGCCCGGCTATCGAGGGGCCGTCCGGCGGGGGTCGTGTGCCGCCGCCGGACGGGGCCGGCGCAGGAGGCTCGGACGGGCCCGGCTCCGGGAAATCGGGCAGAGCCGACGAACCGGCCCTCGACTTCGACTTCGTCGACTTCGAGGAACTCGACGCCGAGTTCGCCAATCGAGCAGGTACCCGGCCCGGATCCGCGCGGCGGTCGAACTTCATTTACGCACCGGGTGGAAACATCAACACCGGCTCCGTGCACGGGGACCAGCGAGTGGAGAACGGCGCGGCCGGGGCCGCCCCGGTCGGGGGCGAGCAGGTGGAGGCACAGGACGGCCCCATCTCCACGGTGGAGGTCATGGCCGCCCGAACCGGATTCGCGGAGCCGGACTGCTTCCCCGAGGCGCTGCGTACGCTCGGCACCCGCCTGCTCTTCCTCGCCGGTGAACCCGGCACCGGGCGCCGAACCACCGCCCTCAATCTTCTGGTCGAGAGCAGTGGGAACAGCATGGCCCTGCGCGCGCTCGACAGCGACTCGGATCTGTCGTCCTGGCAGCCGACGCACGCCGAGGCGCGCGGCTACCTGGTGCACGGCCTGTCGCCCACGGTCCGGTTGGGACCGGCCTCGATCGCCAAGCTGCGCCAGAGGCTGGAGGACGCCAAGGCCTTCATGGTGGTCATGCTGCCGGACAACGCCGACCGGCTGCGCGGCGTGGCCCGCGATCTGGAGCACAGCCCGGTGCGCTACACGCCTCCGTTGCCACGCGCGGTCTTTGACGCGCGCCTGGAGGCAGTGGTGTCCCACAGGGGGCGACGACAGGCACTGCTGGACCGCTTGGCAGAGGACCTGGACGACCTGCTGGCGCCCGAGCTGGTGCCGGCCCAGGTCGCTGAACTCGTCGACGAGGTGAGCCGAACCGGAGACGACGGCCCCGATCCGGCTGACCTCGGCCAACGGCTCAGCTTCCTCGCGGAGACGGAGGTCCCCGACCTCCTGAAAGAGCTTCGCGAGGACCCGGATGCCCTGGCGTTCCTACTTGTGACAAGCGTCCTGGAGGGGCTCGACCACCGGATCGTCCGGGAGGAGACCGACCGGTTGCTCGCACTGGCCGACGGTCGGCTTGACGCCGTTGTGCGGGTCGGCGCGGACCGGGAGGGCGAGCAGAGACGGGTCGTGCGCCACGAGGATCCGCAACCGAATCCGAGGTTTGTCTTCCGGCGCTCGTTGGACGAGCTGCTGGCGACCATCCGTGCCGAGTGTTCGCCGAGTGAGCGTCGGGAGATCTCGGGCTACGCCTACACGGTGGAGCCGGTGCGTTTCAAGCGGCACCGGCAGGCGGAGACGGTATTGCGGTACGTGTGGCGGCAGTACGCCGAGGTGTCGGGACTGCTGACCGAGTGGATCGACAAGGTTCCCGGTACCGAGCGTGACCTGGCTGAGCCCATGGGCCGTGTGGTGGGTCTGGCCACAACATGGAGTGGTGGCCGCAGGGCGCTGAGCCACATCCATGACCTGGCCAGATCCGACCGCGCGCAGAGCCGTAGCACGGCCGCATATGCCCTGGGCATCGCGGCGCAAGACCCGATGCTCGCAGGCGAGGTGAAGCACCGCCTTGGTCGTTGGAGCATCAGCGGCGGTTGGAGGCTTCGGTCAACCGTGGCTGATGCCTGCGGCCGGGACTTCGGTGCATCCCGGCCGGAACTCGCGCTCTCCCTGCTCCGGGGCTGCTATCGAGGCGAGGAAGAAGACGAGGACACGGTCGCCGGGGCGGTGCGCTGGTCGCTGGTGAGCCTCTTCGCGGGCGGGAACCAGTCGGTTGTCTTCCGGCAGCTCATGGAATGGGCCGGCAAACCGGGTCGTGACGCGGAGCTCGCGCACATGGCCTTTCCCGGACTGCTGTGGGACTTGTCCTGGTTCAGGCAACAGCTCAGCCCTGAGGGTGAGTTCGTCGAGCCTGTGATCGCCTTCATCCGAAGGTCACTCAATGACGAGAGGCTTTTCGCTGACACGAGCAACATGCTGATTGGCTGGTGCCACGAGGCGATCTGGGACGAGCCGCTTCGCGTCGCCGTCGAAACGCTGCTCATAGCGCTCTCATGGGAGATGCGCCCGGGTGAGTTGGGGCTATTCGTCGAGATCGACAGCAGCGACAACCTTGACCTGGTCGGGCGTGTCATCGCCCGTCGCACGCTGGAGGCCTGGCGGCGCGGCGAGCCGCAGCCGTATCGTTCCGCCCCTGCTTTCGGAGGATCCGATGACCGTCGAAGCTGACTTGCCCATCTACACCCAGGCCACCCGCGCCCCCTGGCGGGAGATCCTCCGGTACCGCTGGTCCGGACGGCGTGACCGTGCCCTGGTCCTGGTGGACCGGGCCGGGATGCACCACCAACTGATGGCGAGCCGTCCGAGAGCGGATGGCATGGGGGAGGACGGCGGAGCCGCGGCGCGGCTGGGGCTCCGCGGCTTCGACCGGGCGTACCTGGTCGAGCTCGATGAGCGTTCGGGCCTCCGCGGGGTCGGCCTCCCCACTCCGTACGGCACGGAATCGGTGGAGGTCCACGTCCTGTGGTGGGTCCACGATGCCGCACAGGTCGTGCGTACCAGGACCAGTCGGGGTTGGCTGCCGGTCCGTAAGGACCTCGACGGACGGTTGCACCAGCTCAGGGAGCGGTTCGTCACCGCGCAAACCAGCCTGGGCCCTGATCAACTGATGCAGTACCTCGCGGCGCCGTACGTTTTGCCCCAATTCGGTCTCAGCTACCGGGTCACGGGTGTTTCCGAGCGCGAGCACGGAAACGAACTGCGGCTCGGGGCGCCGGATGCGACGGATATGCCGTTCGACTGGATGGCGAAGAACCAGGAGGAGTACGCCTTCTGCCGACGGTCCGTCCAGGACGGACCGGTTGCCCTCGCCGGGCTCTGGCTCGCCAGGAAACCCGACGAGGTGCGCGACGTCCTGGACTGGGTGGTCAACCACGCCGACCTGCTCCGAGGCGAGACCACCTGGGAAGACCGGATGGCGCTCATGCTGGGCAAGTTGACGGAGCAGGAGCAGGAGGAGATCTCCAAGGTGCTGCGCGACCGCCTGGTCGCCCTCGGGCGGCAGGTCCCCGGGCCCGCCTCGCAGTCCCCACAGTCCTCAGGGCCGGACTTCGTCAAGCTCCACTCGAACGTCAACGGCTGGTCCGGCGGTGTGCCGAACGGGAGTCCGCGGTGACCGGGGCGGCGCGTGTGCGGATACGTGTGCGTCGGCAGCCGTCGCGGCGGCGCACGGTCGCCGGGCCTCGCGGGCGCTCCAGGGGCAGGAGCCGCCGGCCGACCGCGCCGACGGCGGCGTCCAGCCCGCCCTCGGTGTCGGCGATGGAGCGCCTGATGGCGGCCAACAGCGCGGAACTCGTCCGGGCCGACACCAAGGCCGCCGTGTTCCTGGCGTTCACCGGTGCAGTGCTCGCCACGTTCATCCCCTTGGACGGCGGTGCCGGTGCCGGCTCCCTGGCCTGGCTGGTCCCGTTCCTGCGGTGGAGCGCCACGGCCAGCGCCCTGCTGGCCGTCGGCTGCTTCGCCTCCGCGCTGGTGCCGCGCCACCGCAAGGGGCGGCGGGGTGGTGCGGACGGTCCGGGGTACTTCGAGCACATCGCGCCGGGGGCGGGCTCCGAGCGGCTGCGCCGTGCCTTCGAGCGGGCCGGGCACGACCCGGCGGGGCCGCTGTTGTCGGCGCTGGCCGGTACCAGTGCGATCATCCGCGCGAAGTACCGCTGGATCGAGGCCGGCACCGCCCTGCTCCTGCTGACGCTTCCGCAGTTCGCGCTCACCCTCCGGCCGCTGTGACGGCGGGCAGCTGACGGGCCCCGGCCGCACCACGGCCGGGGCCGGTGGCGCGACCGGAGGCAACAGGTGTTGCGCCATCAGGCAATAGCTGTTGACGACCTCCGCCGAAGCTCCGTACAGTGCCGGGCCATGGAGACAGGTGATCTTGGTCGGCGGGTGGCGGAGGACGTGGCCGGTGGCGGCGGCGTGGAGGGGCTGCGGCGGTTGTCGGGGGTGATCGAGGCGCTGGAGGAGCGGCGGACGGAACTGGTGGAGGAACTGCGGCGCGGGCGGGAGGCGACCTGGGAGGAGATCGGGCGGGCCTGCGGGATGACGCGGCAGGGGGCGACCAGGCGGTGGGCCGGCAGGCTGCGGGCGCGGTCGTTCGGCGTGGCGGCGGACGCGTACCAGCACGGTCGGCCGGGCTACCCCCGGGCGCTGGTCGGCTCGGCGGTGCCCCGGGAGGCCCGCCGCGTGCTCGACCTGGGCGCCGGGACGGGCAAGTTGAGCGGACTGCTGGTCGAGGCGGGCCTGGATGTGGTGGCGGTCGAGCCCGACGAGGGGATGCGGGCCCGGCTGGCCGCGGCCGTGCCGAAGGCGGCCGTCCGGGCGGGCTCGGCCGAGCGCATCCCGCTGCCGGACGGCAGCGTGGACGCCGTGGTGGTGGCACAGGCCTGGCACTGGTTCGACCAGGCGGCCGCCGTGCCGGAGATCGCCCGGGTGCTCGCCCCCGGCGGGACGCTCGCGCTGGTGTGGAACGTCCGGGACGAGTCCGAGCCGTGGGCGGCCGCCCTGGGCGTGCTGATGCACCGTTCGGCGCCGCAGCGGATCGACACCCGGCCGGCCCTTCCGGCGCCGTTCGGAGCGCCCGAGCGGCTGGAGATCCGCTGGGAGCACGTCACCACCCGGGCCGGGATCGTCGACATGGTCGCCTCGCGCAGCTACGTGATCGCGCTGCCCGAGGACGAGCGGGTCCGCCTGCTGGCCGACGTCGAGCAGCTGCTCGCCACGCACCCGGACGTGGCCGGCCGCGAGGAGATCGCCCTCCCGTACGTGACGAGGTGCACCCGTGTCCGCCTCGGCTGACCTGATCACCCTCCGCCCGCTGGGTGTCGCCGACGCCGAACCGTACCGGCGCTTCCGGCTGGCCGCGCTGCGCGAGACACCGAGCGCCTTCACCTCCAGCCACACCGAGGAGGCCGGCAAGCCCCTGGCCGCGACGCTGCGCCGCCTGGCCGCTGCCCAGGACGGGCCGGGCGCCCTGATCGGCGCCTTCGACAACACCGCTGCCGCACGTGGCAGAGGCGCGCTGGTCGGCACCGCCGGCCTGAAGGTGCCCAGCCGCAGTCAGGAACGGCACAAGGCCACCCTCTACGGCATGGCGGTGGCCCGCGACGCCGCCGGCCGGGGCATCGGCCGTGCCCTGGTGCGCGAGGTGCTGCGCACGGCGGCCCGGGACGGGCGGCTGCGGCAGGTCCTGCTGACCGTCTCGGAGGGCAATGAACCGGCCCTGCGGCTCTACACCTCCTGCGGCTTCGAGGTGTGGGGCCGGGAGCCGCAGGCCGTCCTGGTCGCTGGCCGGCCCGTCGCGAAGCTCCACATGGTGTGCCTGCTGGACGGGGAACGGGCGGCGGCGGCCGGGCGCTGACACCGGGTCGGTCGGTCCCGACCGTCAGGATCCCGCCCATGGATCCCACCACCGCCCTCGCCGGTCTCGACGCTCACCCCTGGGCCGCCGTGCCGTACCTGGCCCGGATCGCCGCCGCCTGGGCGGTCGGCCGGACGCGGGAGGGCGGGGCGGTGCGGGCCCAACTGCTCGACCTGGCCGGTGTCCACGAGGCCGCAGTCACGCACTGTCGCGCGGCCGCGGAGCAGACCACCAGCCGCTCCGAACGGGAACACCCCCTTCGACAGGCCCACCGAACCTCCTGAGCCGGCACGCTGAACGATGCTCGGCCGCAGCCGCGGGCTCCAGGGCAGTCGCCGCGGCACGGCCGGCTTCATGCCGCTGACCTGGACGTGACGGCTACGGCACCTCACCGCGAGCGGAAATAAGATCGCCACGAGTGGAGTTCGGTGAGGGAAGTCTGCCGTTTCAGGAGGGGTCATGCGAGCGATTCAGATGTCCGAAGTGGGCGGTCCCGAGGTGCTGCGACTGGTCGATATCGATCAACCGACGCCGGGCCCGGGCCAAGCGGTCGTGGAGGTCGCCGCATCCGGGGTCAACTTCCTCGACGTCTACCACCGCGAAGGCCGGTACAGCGTCCCGCTGCCCTTCACCCCGGGCGCCGAGGGCGCCGGAACGGTCGTCGAAGTCGGACCCGGCGTCGCTGACGTCGCAGTCGGGGACCGGGTCGGTTGGGTGGAGATTCCCGGCGCGTATGCCGAGCGGGCCGTCGTGGACTCCTCCCGGCTGGTGCCGCTGCCCGACGACATCGGCTTCGAGACAGCCGCCGCCGTGCTCCTCCAAGGCATGACCGCGCACTATCTCGTCAAGGACGCCTACCCGGTTCAGGGGGGCGACACGGTGCTGGTGCATGCGGCTGCCGGTGGCATGGGGCTGCTTCTGACCCAGCTCATCACCCATCTCGGCGGTAGGGTGATCGGCACGACGTCGACCACGGCGAAGGCCGAGCTGGCGAAGCGTGCCGGGGCCGCCGAGGTGATCCTCTCCTCCGCGGTCGACGATCTCGCAGCCGAGGTGAGGCGGCTCAACGGCGGTCAGGGACTGCCGGTCGTCTTCGACGGCGTCGGCGCGGACACCTTCGATGCGAGCCTCGCCAGCCTGCGGACCCGCGGCCATCTCGTGCTCTTCGGCGCGGCAAGTGGTGCCGTGCCGCCGTTCGATCCGATTCGGCTCGCCCACGGCGGTTCGCTGACCCTGATCCGGCCCAGCCTCGGGCACTACATCGCCGATCGGTCCGAACTGCTCCGACGGGCCGCCGATGTGTTCGAGTGGGTGCGCTCCAAGGCGCTTGAGGTCACCGTGACGGGCCGCTACGCACTGTCCGAGGCCGCCCGGGCCCACAGCGATCTGGAGGCTCGGCGTACCACCGGCAAGCTGCTCGTCGTACCCGATGCGGCCGTTGTCGGACGCCGCGAGGAGACGCAGAGCTGATCGAGGGCGACGAGGTCGGGGATCTTGGAGGCTGCGCCCTCCTGGCCGACCCGGGCTGACCTCACGGGTCCCGCCCGTGACCGGAGCCGATTGTCAGTGCCCGGTCGTAGCTTGTGGGGTGTCGGCGGGCGGGTCCCGCCGGCTCCCGCTTCCCTTGCCCGAAATCTCCGTCGCCCGAAAGGGGACCGCGCCGTGTCCGTCGCCGTGGAAGAGCAGGTCACGTACCTCGAACTGTCCGAGGACGAGGGGAGTGCGCACAAGTTCTACGAGGTGCGGCTCGCCGGCCAGGTGGTGACGGTACGGTACGGGCGGATCGGCGAGCCCGGGCAGAGCAAGGCGACGACGTACCCGAGCCCGGAGAAGGCGGCCTCGGCGGCGGCGAAGAAGATCGGCGAGAAGGTCCGCAAGGGCTACGCCCCGGCCGTCCGGGGCGTGCGCCAGCGCCGGGAGGTGACCAGGCGGCAGATCGTCAGCAGCCGCTCGACCGCCCGCCAGGCGCCGCTGCTGTGGCGCTTCCGCTCCGGCTCGCCCGCCTTCGGGATCTTCGTCGGCGAGGAGCACGCCTGGGTCGGCAACGAGCGCGGCGACGTCTACACCCTCACCCACGACGGCGAGGTGACGGCCCGCTACGGCCTGCCGGACGGCGTCAAGTGCATCGTCGCGGACGACTGGTGGATCTACGCGGGCTGCGACGACGGCAAGGTGTACGACCTGGGCGGCAAGATCCCGCGGGTGGCGTACGAGATAGCCCAGGACGTGGACATCTTCTGGCTCGACATCCACGACGGCGTGCTGGGCGTCGCCGACGAGCGCGGCGGGCTGACCACGGTGGACCACGAGGACGAGTTCCAGTGGCGCCGCCAGGCCGACGGCCGGTCCGGCTGGATGGTGCGCTGCGACGCCGACGGCGTCTACCACGGCCACTCGCGCGGGGTCGCCCGCTACGACAACCGCAGCGGCGACCAGCGCTGGTACACCCCCACCCGGGGAGGGGTGCTGTTCGGCTGGCAGGAGGCCGACGAGGTGTTCGCCGGCACCGGGCAGGGCTGGGTGCACCGGCTGCGCAAGTCGGACGGCGCCGAGGTGGCCGCCTACCGCTGCGACGCCGGCGTGTTCTCCTGCGCGGCCTCCCCGGACGGCGAGTACGTCTTCGCGGGGGACAACCACTCCTCGGTGTACTGCTTCGCCGCCGACGGCACGCGGCTGTGGAAGCTCGCCACCGGCTGCGGCTCGGCGTACAGCATGCAGTACCGGGAGGGGCGGCTCTACCTGGTGACGACGGACGGCTCGCTGGCCTGCCTGGACGCCGGCGAGCAGGCGGTGCGGGCGGCCGAGGACGGCACGCTGCCGAAGACCGCCGAGGTCAAGGGCGCGGGCTGGGAGCCGGTGCGGGCCGGCGCCGGGCTGGAGACGGTCGCGGTGGCCACCGCCCGGACCGGCGGCGAGGTCGAGGTCGAGTGCGTCCAGGACGGCACCCGGCTGCGCGTGCGGGTGCTCTCGCAGGGCTACGACCCGTCCTGGCGCGTGCAGTTCCCCAAGGACATCCGCATCCCCGGCGCCCGCTACCTGGTCGCCGAGGTCCGGGAGTCCGCCTCGGGCGGCTTCTACCGGGCACGCGGCGAGATCAAGCGCCTGCTCTGACCGGCGACTTGATGCCTGGTGACGGTGATCCGGCTCGGGGCGGCGGCTTCCCGAGGTTGTCCGGTTCTGGCGGGTAGGTCTGGTGGCGCGTGCATATGCGGCGGTGTTACCCCGGTAGTCTTTCCGCCGGGCAGCCCCTGAGCGTTGAGACCAGCGCCGGACAGGAGAGCACTGCGTGAGCACAGCGCACATCGGCCCGGGCGACTACAGCCACGTGCCGAACCCGGAGCAAGCCCTCAAGTATGCGATTCAGTACATCGCGGGTGAACGCGTTGAGATCGTTGAGGGAGTCATCACTCCCGTGTCGCCGTCCTGGGAGCATGAGAACACCGTCGATCTGATCCGCTTGCAGATCGGACCCCGCCAGCGCGAACTCGGATTGCGTTCAGGCTCGGGCAACCTCGACCTGCCCGGTACCGAGAACTACTACATCCCGGACCTGGCCCTTGTGCCGGTGAAACTGGCGGTGAACAACCCCGGTGCGTTGCTTCCCGATCAGACCGTCCTCGTGGTCGAGGTCACGTCCCCGTCGAACGCCGACACCGACCGGACGGTGAAGCGCCGCCGCTGCGCCCAGTTCGGTGCGCCGCTCTACCTCCTGGTGGACCGGCAGGAGCGGGCGTGCACGCTGTTCTCCCAGCCGGGTGCGCGCGGTTACACCAGGGTGGAGGGGCCGCACCCGTTCGGGGTGCCGGTGCGGCTGCCCGAGCCGTTCGAACTGGACGTGGACACCAGCGAGTTCTGAGCCGTCGGCGGTTCACGAGGTGGCCGTAGCCGCCGGCCGTGTCGAGGGTGTCGACGTCCATGGTGCTCCCCCGGGAGTCGTGCGGTCGGTCAGTCCTGGCCGGGGGTCCAGCCGAGGGCGGGGCCGAGGCGGGTGGCCAGGTCGGTGAGGATCTGCGTGTAGTCCTCGTGCTCGAAGGTGAACGGCAGGGCGAAGGCGACCTCGTCGACCTCGCGGTAGCCGGCGTGGGCGTGCAGCTGCTCGACGAGTTCCTCGGTCGTGCCGACCAGGTCGGGGGCGAACAGCAGCCGGGCCGGGCCCTGCGGGGCGAGGGTGCGCGGGGCGCGGGCGAGGGCGTAGGCCTGGTACTTGGCGCGCTGCTCGGGGGTGGCGCTGTCGGTGGGGATGACCACCAGGCCCTGGGAGACCCGGGCGCGGTCGCCGTCGGGGTGGCGCTCGCGGAAGGCGCGGATCTGGGCGGCCTGGATGGCGGCGAAGTCGAGCGGCTCCGCGTCGTCGCCCTCCGCCTTCACGACGCTGCTGGTGAGCAGGTTGAGCCCCTGCTCGCCGGCCCAGCGGGCCGAGCGCAGGCTGCCGGCGCCGTACCAGAGTCGGGAGGCCAGCCCGGGGGAGTGCGGCTGGACGCGGCGGGAGTACACCTCGATGCCCTCGGTGCCGGCGAAGTCGGAGGCATCCTCGCCGCGGACCAGGGCGAGCAGCCGCTCGGCGCGCCGGGGGCTGAAGTCCTCCTGGTCGCCGGTGTCGGGGTAGAGCGCGTCGCGCAGGTGCGCGTAGTGGGTGGGCGGGCCGACGCTGAAGCCGGGGTTGAGCCGCCCGCCGGAGAGCACGTCCACGGTGGCCAGGTCCTCGGCGAGCCGCAGCGGGTTCTCCCAGCCGAGCGGGGTGACGGCGGTGCCGAGCTGGATGCGGCTGGTGCGCTGGGTGGCGGCGGCGAGCACGGCGACCGGGGAGGAGATGCCGTACTGGAGGTGGCGGTGGCGCAGCCAGGCGCTGTCGAAGCCGAGCCGCTCGCCGAGGGTGATGAGGTCGAGGGTGGACTCGTGGCCGCGGCGCGGGTCCGTCTCGTCGAAGAGCCCGATGGTGAGGAAGCCGAGTTTCCGCAGCGGTCGGGGGTTCGGCGACATGGTGGGCTCCGCGGGGTGAGGGGCGGCCCGGGGGCGGGCCGGTCGGGTGGTGCGTTTCGAACGTACGCAGCCGCCGCGCCGCCCGACAAGATCGACGCGCGATCCGGACACCGGCCCGCAACGGCCCGCAACGGTGCGCAACACGGCGACACGTACGGCGGCGGCTCCCACCCCGTCGGGCCGGGTGGGAGCCGCCGCTACGGGGCGCCGTCAGCAGCTGCGCAGCTCCGGGCTCTGGTTGCGGATCTGGTTGTGCAGCGAGGTGAACTCGCGGTACGCCGCGCCGTCCTCGGTGCCGGGGCGGAAGGCGCCGACCCGGTGGCAGTTGACGAAGGCGAGCTTCACCCCGAAGTGGTTCTCCAGGCTGCCGCGGATCGCGTTGCTGGCGAGGGCGCGCAGCAGCTGGGCGCGCTGCTCGTCGCTGGGCGTGGTGTTGTCGGTGGTGAACTCCGCTTCGCCGGCCGCGAGTTCGGTGCTGAGCCCGGCGACGACCTGGTAGGCGTACGGGAGCGAGGCGCGCACGGTGTCGAGGAACTCGGCCTCGTCGACGCGGCCCTGCTGGGCCTGGGCGAGGAGGGCGGGGGAGACGTCGAGCGACATGGGTGTCCTCTTTCGGGGGGTGCGTCGGGGTTTCGGGAACGGGTCGGGCTTCGACCCGTGGCGGGCAGGGGTCACCCGCAACGGTTATCGAAGATGAAAACCATTACGGGGAAGACTCTCCCGGTCACCCTGACGCCCTGTCAAGCACCTCCCCCCGAAGGGCTGACGGCGGGCGGCATCGGCACCCGGCTGACCTTGATGACGAACACCGCGATCGCCACCGCCAGCGCGGCGAACACCAGGCCCAGCTGGAAGGCGGTGGCGATCCCGTGCACCAGCACCTGCGAGGAGTAGGGCTCCGGGAGCCGGCCGGTGGCCCGGAACTGGGCGGCCTGTTGCGGGGTGGCCTGCCGGAGGAAGGCCCCGGCCTGCTGCCGGGCCTCGGCGCGGCTGGCCGTGCCGTACACCGTGACCAGGATCGACAGGCCGAGCGAGCCGCCGACCTGCTGGGTGGTGTTGAGCATGCCGGTGGCGGCGCCGGTCTCGTGCGGGGCGACGTGGGAGACGACGGTGAGGGTGGCGGGGACGAAGATCGAGCCCATGCCGAAGCCGAACATCATGGTCGGTCCGAGGATGCCGCCGATGTAGCTGCTGTCGATGTCGATCTGCGTCGCCCAGGCGACCCCGCCCAGCACCAGGAGCGAGCCGGCGACGAGGAAGGGCTTGGGGCCGAAGCGCAGCTGGTTGCGGGCGGCGAACTGGGCGGCGCCGACGATGGCCACGCTGATCGGCAGGAACGCGAAGCCGGCCCGCAGCGGGCTGAAGCCGAGGATCTCCTGGACGAACAGGGTGATGAAGAAGAAGATGCTGAACATCGTCGCGGCCACGCAGAGCAGCAGTCCGTACGCGCCCGAGCGGTTGCGGTCCCGTAGGAGGCGCAGGGGCATGATCGGCTGGCGTGCGCGCCGCTCGTTCGCCACGAACGCCGCGACCAGGACCACGGCGAGGCCGAAGGCGGTGAGCGTCACCGGGTCCGTCCAGCCGTGGTCGGAGGCGCGGATGAAGCCGTAGACCAGGGAGACCATGCCCGCGGTGGCGGTGAGGGCGCCGGGCAGGTCGAAGCGGCCGGGGTGGCGCTCGGACTCGTT
Organism: Kitasatospora sp. NPDC056800; assembly: GCF_042789775.1. NCBI lineage: Bacteria > Bacillati > Actinomycetota > Actinomycetes > Kitasatosporales > Streptomycetaceae > Kitasatospora > Kitasatospora sp. NPDC056800. Next base: position 19,128 of record NZ_JBHUAL010000085.1, read on the forward strand.
GATGTAGAGCGGCGCCAGCAGGGCGATCGCGATGCCGATCGGCACATTGACGAAGAGCACCCAGCGCCAGGACAGCCAGGAGGTGAGCATGCCGCCGAGCAGCAGGCCGATCGCGCCACCGGCCCCGGCGACGGCGGAGTAGACCCCGAAGGCCCGGTTGCGTTCCTGGCCCTCCTTGAAGTTGGTGGCGATCAGCGCCAGCGCCGTCGGCGAGGCGATGGCCCCGCCCACGCCCTGCAGGGCCCGCGCCGCCAGCAGCCAGGCGGAGGACTGCGCGACGCCGCCGAGCAGCGAGGCCAGGCTGAACACCAGCACGCCGACGACGAACACCCGCCGCCGCCCGAGGATGTCGCCCGCCCGTCCGCCGAGCAGCAGCAGCCCGCCGAAGGTCAGGGTGTAGGCGTTGATGACCCAGGACAGGTCGGTGGTGCTGAACTTCAGCGCCTGCTGGATGTGCGGCAGCGCGATGTTCACGATCGTGATGTCCAGGACGACCATCAGCTGTGTCGCCGCGATGACGGTGAGTGCAATCCCCGGGTGCTGGCCCCGACGTGCGGTCGCGGGCGAAGCCTCGGCCAGGGCGCGCGAGGTGGCCATGGCGGTCCCCCAAAGGGTTCGGGGGTGAACGACGGGAAGGGGACGGATTCGTTCACCACTACCGACGGTATCCCCGGGGCATAGGGAACACAATCGTTCATTACGGACAGGCACCTGCTTCCCGGTCGCTCCGTGCACCGGCGCGAGGCCGGGCCGCGGTGGAGGCCGGGGTGGGGCGGAGGCCGGGGTGGAGCGGCGCGGGGGTCAGGGCGTGTCGTGGGGCCATCCGTCCTCCGTGCGCCGGGTGGCGGCGACGGCGTAGCCGGTGAGCAGGGCGGCCAGGATGTCGGTGAGGCGGGGCTCGACGTCGACGACGGAGTGGGAGAGCTCGGGGTCGGTCTCGTAGAAGGCGCGCAGGCGGGTGCCGGGGGCGGCCATCTGCCACAGGGCGCCGGCCATCGAGGTGGCGGTGGTGACGACGCTGCGGGCGTGGTCGGCGCCGAGCGGGGCGATGGAGCCGAGGGTCGCGCCGACCGCGTCCACCTCGGCGATGGCGCGGACCTTGAACGCGCGGACCGTGTCGAGGGAGACGTTGCGCTCCAGGTTCAACGGGGTGTGCGCGAGCAGGTCGCAGAAGAGCGGGCGGGCCACCAGCGACTGCGCCAGGACGCCCGCGATCGAGTGGGCTCCGTGGGCCCATTCGGGGTCCGCGGCGGTCTCGCACGGGGTGAGGGCGGCGAGGCGGTCGCGGACCTCGGCCGACCAGTCCTGCCAGGCCTCGGCGGCGAGCCGCAGGAAGATGTCCTCCCGCGTCTCGAAGTAGCGCAGCATCGCGGACTTGTGCATGCCGACCTCGTCGGCGATGGCGGTCACGGTCACCTCGCGGACGCCGTTGGCGGTGGCCAGGCGTGCGGCGGCGGCGAGGATCGCGTCCTCGCGGGCGCGCTTGGCCTCGGGGGTGCGGGCGCGCTGGAAGTCGGAGTCGGTCACGCCGTCGAGTCTAGCGAAACGTGGTTGCGCTAATAACGATCCGGCGTTGCGTTATTAGCGCAACGGTGTTTCACTAAATCCATGAGCACTCACACCGACACCCGCACCTGGTTCATCACCGGCTCCTCGCGCGGCTTCGGCCGCTCCCTGGCCTCGGCCGCCCTGGCGGCCGGTGACCGGGTCGTCGCCACCGCCCGCAAGCCCGAGCAGCTCGACGACCTGGTCGCCCGCTACGGCGACCGCGTCCTGCCCGTCGCCCTGGACGTCACCGACCCGGCCGCGGTCCAGGCCGCCTTCGCCGCCGCCCGTACGGCCTTCGGCTCCGTCGACGTCGTGGTCAACAACGCCGGGTACGCCAACCTCGCCCCGGTCGAGACCGCCGACGAGGAGGACTTCCGCCGCCAGTTCGACACCAACTTCTGGGGCGTCTACCACGTCTCCAAGGCCGCGATCCCGCTGCTGAAGGAACAGGGTGGCGGCATCGTGATCCAGTTCTCCTCCGTCGGCGGGCGCGTTGGCGCCACCCCGGGGCTCGGCTCCTACCAGGCGGCGAAGTTCGCCGTGGACGGCTTCACCCGCGTCCTGGCGGCCGAGACCGCGCCGCTGGGCATCCGCTACCTCGTCGTCGAGCCCGGCGGGTTCGCCACCGACTGGGCCGGGGCCTCGATGGAGGTCGACGACGTACCCGCCGACTACCGCGCCACCGTCGGCGCCCTCGCCGACCTCCTGCGCGGCGGCGGGGCGGCCGTGGGCGACCCCGACCGCGCGGCGCAGATCCTCGTCCGGATCGTCCACGCCGACCGGCTGCCCACCCACCTGCTCCTGGGCGCCGGCGCCGCGGACATGGCGCTGGACTACTCCCGCGGCCAGCTCGCCGAGGCCACCGTCTGGCAGGCCGTCTCCGCGTCCGCCGACACCGGCGCCGCCTACCCCGTCGACCTGCCGGCCAACGGCTGAGACGCCCGCCGCGAAGTCCCGAAGTCCCAAGGTCCCGAAGGGAGAACCCGGACATGCGACCGTTCCACGGCAAGGCCGCACTGGTCACCGGCGCCGGCTCGGGCATGGGCCGCGCCACCGCGCTCCTGCTGGCGCGGCGCGGCGCCGCCGTCACCGTCGTCGGCCGCCGCGAGCACCGGCTCGCCGAGGTGGTCGCCGAGATCACCGCCGCGGGCGGGCGGGCCCTCGCCGTCCCCGGTGACGTCAGCCGCCCCGAGGACAACGAGCGGGCGGTCGCCCGCACGGTAGAGGCGTTCGGCGCGCTGCACTACGCCGTCAACAACGCCGGGGTCTCCGGCGACTTCACCCCGCTGCCCGACATGACCCCCGAGCAGTGGCGGCGCACCGTCGACATCGACCTCAACAGCCTCTTCTACGGCATCAAGTACGAGATCCCGGCGATCCTCGCCTCGGGCGGCGGCGCGATCGTCAACGTCTCCAGCGTGTTCGCCGACCGCGGCGGCCCCACCGCCGAGTACTCCAGCGCCAAGCACGGCATCCGCGGCCTGACCCGCACCGCCGCGATCCAGTTCGGCGGCCAGGGGGTGCGCGTCAACGAACTCCAACCCGGCGTCATCGACACCGAGATGACCCGGGCCAACCCCGAGGGCACCAGGCGGGTCGCCGGGACCGGCATCCCCATGGGCCGGGTCGGCACCGGGCGCGAGATCGCCACCGCCATTGCGTTCCTGCTGTCGGACGACGCCGCCTACGTCAACGGCAGCCACCTCGCCGTCGACGGCGGATTCCTCGCCTGACGGGACGAGGCCCGCCGCGCCCCGGCCTGCCTGCTTCAGGGGGTGCTGGGGCGGGTCTCGGTCCAGTCGACCATCAGCCGTCGTTCGGCGAAGAACCACTCCCCGTCGCGCTTGACGAACCGGTCCAGGTAGCGGATCGAGGCGATCATGATCGACCGCTCGGCGTCCGTGCCGTAGGAGACGTGGTGGGCCAGGCAGTAGCTCTCGCCGCTCGCCCGGTCGCCGTCCAGGACCACGGTGCTCTGCCCGTTGAAGTGGGTGGTGGCCCGGTAGGTGTTCAGGTTGTCGAAGACCGGGGCCAGGGCGTCGCGGCCGCGCAGTTCCTGGGTCGGCTCGGCCGCGGTGGCGTCCATGAAGACCAGGAAGCGGGTGTCCTCGGTGAACAGGGCCATCTGCCCCTCGGCGTCACGGCGGTCGGCGCAGTGCGCGTAGGCGTCGACGAGCTCCCGGATGGCCAGCCGGTCCGCGGCCTCCTGGGGCGGGATCGGATCGTGGGGCGACACGGTGACTCCCTCCGGACGGGTGCGACACCTGAATCAGAGCACCGGAGGCCGGGCTCCTCAACCGCGCCCCGTCCGCCACGAGGACACCGACCAGGAGACGTGGTCGACGGCGCGGTCGCCGCCGGTACCCCCGCCGACTACGCTCTGGTGCTGCGCCGGCTCACCGGGCGGCCCTACGACAACCGCTTCGTCTCCGTCGTGACCGTCAGGGACCGCAAGGTGGCGCACTGGCGCGACTACCTCGACCCCACCGCCGTGTTCGACGCCCAGGGCTGGCCGCACAGCGGCCGCGCGTAGGAGCCACCGGACCCGCCTCGCCGCCGGGAACCCCACCACCCTCGACCGGGTGGCGTCTCAGGCATTCGGGCTACTGCCCGACAACCTCCGGGGCATCCGAGGAACACCTGACCCCTACATTCGCGGAGAGGAAGGCTGAGGAACATGACCACCGCAATCGTGGGCGTGGGCAACATCGGCGGCGCTGTCGCCCGGCACCTGGTCGCCGGAGGAGAGCACATCGTCCTGACGGGGAAGAGCGCGTCGCGGGCCCAGGAGCTGGCGGACGAGCTCGGACCGCTCGCGCACACCGCCACCGTCCGGGACGCCGTCGCCGAGGCCGACACCGTCGTGTTCGCCGTCTGGCTCGACACCATCAAGGAGCTGATCCCGCAGGTTTCGCCGCAGCTCGTGGGCAAGGTCGTGGTCGACCCGTCGAACCCGATCGCCTTCGACGACCAGGGCCGGATGGTGCGGTCCCTGCCCGACGGGCAGTCGGCCGGGTCCGTCGTCGCCGCGCTCCTGCCCGGGGGCGCCCACTACGTCAAGGCGTTCGGCACCCTCGCCGCCGAGGCGCTCGCCGCGAGCGCGAACCGCACCCCGCAGCGGGCCGCGCTGCTCTACGCCACCGACGACGAGCACGCCGCGGCGGCCGTCGAGCGGCTGATCCGCACGGCCGGATTCGACCCGGTGAAGGCCGGCGGCCTGGCCGACGCCGGACGCATCGAAGCCCCCGGCGGGGACCTGCACCAGTCCGGCCTCGACGGCGAGGTGGTCGGCGCCGACCAGGCCCGAGCGGCGATCACGGCGGACCATTGAACGGCCGACCGTTGAACGACCGGCCGTGACAGCCCGTCCGACTGCGCGCGACCACGCCGGACGTGACGTACTCCCGGCCCTCCCGGGCGGGCCGGGTCAGCCGAGGTCGAAGGTGTTCGGCAGGCCGAGGCGGTAGCGGGCCTCGTCGACCAGTTTGAGGGGCTCCAGCTCAGGGGGGCGGAAGAGCAGCTGGATCCGGCAGCGTTCGGCGGGCGAACCGTCGGCGTCCAGGAGGGCGTTGACGGCGCGGCGCGCGGACTCGTTGGCGCCCTCCATGGTGGCCAGGTCGACGTCGGTGCGGACGTAGTCGCCGGCCAGGAAGAAGTTGCCGACGGCGGTGGCGGCGGAGGGCCGGTGGTAGAGCGTGCCGGCGGGGTGGACCAGGAGTTGCTCGCGGTTGGCCGGGGCCGGCCCGCCCAGGCCGGTGACGGCCGGGTCGAGGAACCACGAGTGCACGTCCGCGTCCGCCGGCCAACCGGCGCCCGGCCGGTCGAGGGCCCGCCGGCACTGCGCCCAGACCTCGCGGGCCACCTCCTCGCGGGTGCACTCCTTGGCCGTCCTGCCGTAGAGGATGCCGGGACGGTCCCACTCCGAGACGCAGACCGAGAGGCAGTCGCGCACCGTGCCGTCGCCGTAGGCGGCCGCGAAGTCGCGGTCCCAGAACTGCGCCTGGTTGACCGTGGTGAGCGACCAGGGGGAGTCCAGGCAGATGGCGTGGCCGTGCACCAGCCGCAGCGGGCGGCGCAGGTAGAACTGGATGCCCGTCATCCAGTCGGTGCCGATCGCGTCGCAGCGCGCCAGTTGGGGATCGGCGGCGCGCAGGCGCGGACCCCAGGTGGTGCGGGCGTGCTCGACCGGCAGCGCGCTGAGGTAGTAGTCGGCCCGCACCGTCTCCGGGGCGCCGCCGCCGGCCGGCGCCACCAGGACCCCGGTGATCCGGCCCTCGCCGTACAGGACCTCCCGGACCTCGGTGCCGGTCCGGAACTCGACGCCCAGTGCGGAGAGGTGGGCCGCCCACGGGTCGATCCAGGCCTCACTGGTGGGGCCGTTGAGCACCCGGTCGAGCTGTCCGTCGACGCCGCGCCCGAGCAGGCCGTTCAGCAGGAAGGCCTCGATGATGGTGCGGGCCACCGTACGGGTGCTGGCCTGCTCGGCCCGGGTCGCCACCAGGTCCCGGGACACGCCGACCCCGAGGAGGCGCTGGTAGTCGTGGGACATCCGCCCGGCCCTGATGAAGTCCCACCACGGCACCCGTTCCCACTGCTGCTCGCGGCGCACGTCGCAGCTGGTCAGGTGGACCAGGACCCGGTCCACGAAGTAGGCCAGCTCGTCGGCGGGCAGGTGCAGCACCTCGTCCAGCGCGCCGGTCAGGGTCCGCCGCAGGGCGTCCGGGGCGAGGTCGCCCAGGTCGAGCGGGCGGCGGGTGAGGGTCCGGAACGGGAGCAGCAGGCCCGGGCGCGGGGCGTCGAAGGCCAGCAGCGCCTGGGTGGCGTCGCGCAGGTTGTCGTGGACGCCGCCGGGGTTGCCCGGGTAGGGGATGCGGCGCAGGGTGTCCGGCAGGTTGCGGTAGAAGCCGGGGAAGAACCGGAAGCCGTGCTCGCCCGGCAGCGCTCGGCGTCCACCGCTCGCGCCGCCCGGCAGGTCCATGCTCCGGGCCTTGCCGCCGAGCGCGGCGTAGTACTCGTACACCGTCACCCGGTAGCCGCGCTCGGCCAGTTCGTGCGCCGCGCTCAGCCCGGACACCCCGCCGCCGAGGACCGCCACGGTCCGCCCGGAGCCGGAGCCGCCGCGGGCGGCGGTGCCCGCGCCACGCGGGAGCGCGGCGGCGCCCGCAGCGGGACCGACCGCCAGCGCCCCGCCCAGCGCGGCGGCGCGGGTGAGGAACTGGCGTCGGGTCCGCCCGCTCACCGCGTCCTCGTGCGAACCGTCCTGTGAACCCTCGGCCAACCCCATGCTGCGCGCACCTCCGGCTCCTTGGTCACCCCGAGCGGTTGGGATGACCCCCCGGTGTGCAACGAGCGGGACGGGTGCCGGTCACCCGTCCCGGGCCAGGGTGGTGGAGGGGTGTTCGACGGGGTGGGCCCGTCCTACGCCTCGTCGTTCTCGAAGCGTGGGAGCGGCGTGCCGCGCCGGGCCATCTCGGCCTCGAAGAGGCGCTGGAACTCCCGCGCGGACTCGTCGAGGACGATCGGCTCGTCATCGTCCTCGTCGGGGACGATGCCCTGCGCTCGCAGCTTCTGGTCCATCACCAGGATCGGATCCTCGGGGTCGTGGTCGGAGGGGCGGGGGCCCTCGGGTCCGTCCGGGCCGAAGCGGACGGCGCGTTCCACCCGGATGATCCGCAGGAGCCGGTCCTCGACGGTGAGTTCGAAGCCCTGCTCGGCTTCGAGCCGGTCCGCCGCCTCGGCGTAGCGGGCCCGTTGCCGGTCGCTCAGCCGGCGTTCGACCGGCTCGGTCACGCGCAGCCGCATCGACAGGATGTCCCGGGCGCGGAAGGGGGTGGGGGCGTCCATGACGCCGACCGGACGCCACCGGCCGTCGACCCGTTCCGCGACGCCGAAGGCGGCCGGCAGCAGCACCACACCCGGGTGGGTGGTGCTGGAACGCAGTGCGTCCCGGCGGACCTCGGGCGGGAAGTCGCGTGCGGTGGGCACCAGTTGGATGAGGTCGGTCTTGAGGATGCCGGTGGAGAGCCCGGTCGGCAGGGCGGGGTCCATGACGAAGCCGGCGGCCGGGTCCAGGGCTTCGGCGAGCGGGCGCTTGCGGTGGTCGTCGGGGTCGGTGGAGCGCGGCGGCTCCGGGCCGTCCGGACCGCTGCGGATGTACCGTTCGGCCCGCACCACGCGGTAGCGGACGTCCAGTTCGACCTCGTCGAGCTTCTCCCACTCCAGCCGCCCGGCCGCGGCCAGGTAGCGCTGCTGCGCCGCGGTGTCGCCGGCCCGCTCCGCCCGGCCGGCCTGCTCGCGGCAGACCATGCCCAGGTCGTCGCGGGCCGACTGCGGGTAGACCTCGGCCATCGAGGTGCGCAGGGCCCAGCCGCCCGTGGGCAGTTCACGGGCGACGCCGAAGGCCCTGCTCCCGGCCGACAGGATCTGCGGATAGCTGTCGCGGGCCGTCCACGCCTCGACGTCCGCCATCCCCGCCACCGGCTCGGTGGGGGCGGCCATCCTGATGGAGAGGTAACCGGGGACATCGTCAGGGAAGTTCACCATGCGCACATGATGCAACCGGTCGGCCACCGAGCGCAGTCAAACGGCCCCTCCTGTCACTCCGAAGGGGCGGGTCACCGCTGTGCCGCTCCGGGTGGCGCGCTACTCGGGTACGAGCACCGCGACGCCCGTCACCCGGTCCGCGGCGAGGTCGGCGAGCGCCGCGTCCGCCCGGCGCAGGGGGTAGCGGCTGACGTGGACCACCGGGCGGGCGCGGGCCGCCTCCGCCAGGAAGGCCAGGCCGTCGGCCCGGGTGTTGGCGGTGACGCTGCGCAGTGTGCGCTCCTGGAAGAGGTGCCGCTGGTAGTCCAGCGACGGGATGTCGGTGAGGTGGATGCCGGCCACGGCGAGCGTGCCGCCGCGGTCCAGCGCGGTGAGGGCGGCGGGTACGAGGCCGCCGACCGGGGCGAAGAGGACGGCCGCGTCCAGCGGTTGCGGGGGCGGATCGTAGGAGTCGCCGGCGAAGGCGGCGCCGAGTTCCAGTGCGAGCCGTCGGGCCGCCTCGGAGCGGGTGAACACGGCCACCCGGGCACCCCGGGCGAGGGCGATCTGGGCGGTCAGGTGCGCGGACGCGCCGAAGCCGTAGATGCCGAGCAGCCCGCCCGTCGGCAGTTCGGCCCGTTCCAGGGCCCGGTAGCCGATGATCCCGGCGCACAGCAGCGGGGCGAGTTCCTCGGCGGGCGGGCCCTCGGGCAGCCGGTAGGCGTAGCGGGCGTCCGCGGTGACGTGCCAGGCGTAGCCGCCGTGCCGGTCCCAGCCGGTGTAGCGGGAGTCGGGGCAGAGGTTCTCGCGCCCGCTGCGGCAGTACCCGCAGCGGCCGCAGGTCCGGGCCAGCCAGGCCACCCCGGCCCGGTCCCCGACGGTGAACTCCTCGACCTCGGACCCGGCCGCCAGCACGTGTCCGACCACCTCGTGCCCGGGTGTGCGCCTGGCCGTCCTGGGGGAGAGGTCCCCCTCCGCGAGGTGGAGGTCGGTGCGGCACACCCCGCAGGCCTCCACCTCGACCAGGATCTCCCGCGGCCCGGGCGGGTCGAGCGGCCGGTGCTCCCACACCAGCGGGCCCGGTCCCGGCCCGCCGACCGGCCCGGGGCGGTCCACCACCCAGGCTCCGGTCTCCGTCGGTAGGGGGTCCCTCGTGGTCATCGCGGCCTCCTGCCGGTCCGCCGGGCACGCGGACCGCCCGGCGTCACGCTCCGTATGTACCCACGGTGTCCCACGCCCCGCCCCGCCAGGCCGCGCACGGCGTGGCCGGTCAGCCCCAGTACCCCGTGTGGACGGCGGAGGCCTCGTCGAACAGGTGCGGGCCGGAGGCCTCCACGGTGTTGCCGCCGGCCGCGAAGACCAGGCGGCAGGGCAGGTCGAGCACCGGTTCGTCCGGGTCCGCTCCCGCGATGGCGTTCAGTTCGGTGGCGGCGAGCGCGTAGACCACCCGCCGGATGCCGCTCCAGTAGATCGCGCCGGCGCACATCGCGCATGGCTCGGTGCTGGTGTACAGGACGGTCTCGGTGAGCTGGTGCGGGGCGAGGGCGCGGCAGGCCGCCCGGACCAGGTTGGTCTCCGCGTGGGCGGTGACGTCGTGGTCGGTCAGCACGGTGTTCTCGGCCGTGAGCAGGACGCCGCCGGACGCGTCGGTCAGCAGTGCGCCGAAGGGGTGGTTGCCGTGGGCGCGGGCGGAGGCCGCGAGTTCGATGGCCGCGAGCAGGTGGGTGCGGGTGTGGTCGGGCATCGGCGTACTCCTCGGGCGTGGAGCGGGCGGGGTGGGAGCGGCTGGGGCGGGGCGGGCGGGAGGCCGACGAGTCGGCCCGGCCGTCCGCCCACCTCCATGGCACCACCGAACCCGGTCCCCGGCAGGGGCCGGACAGCCGACCGGCCCGGCCCGCTCCGAGGAACGGAACGGACCGGGCCGGGCACGGCAGCATCAGGACCGGACGGCCGCCCCCGCCCAGGAGCGGTTGCCGAGGAGGGTCTTGACGTCCGAGGCGAGCCCGTTGTCCGGGTTCACCCGGAACCCGAGCTCGTAGAGGGTGTCCTTGTCCCAGTTGGTGGTGCGCAGCCGGACCGGGACGTCGCCGGGGTGGTTCTGGAGGGCGAGCTTGAGCTCGGCGACCACCTGGGGGTTGATCCGGGCGGCCGGGACGGTGATCTGGACGGGCGGCTTGGTGCCGAGCTCGGCGGAGGAGACGTCGAGGGTGGTGATCTCCTGGCCGAAGACGCTCAGTGACCCGTCGCGCTCGTTGAGCCGGCCGCGGATCGAGATCACGTTGTCCTCGATCATCTGCTCGGCCATGAGGTTGTAGGTCGCCGGGAAGAACAGCACCTCGACCGAGCCGTCGCGGTCGGCGAGGGTGATGATCGCCCACGCGTTGCCGGCCTTGTTGATCCGCCGGTCGACGCCGGTGATCAGCCCGGAGAGCCGGACCTCGCCCTCGGAGCGGCCGGAGTCGAGGAGCTGGGCGATCGAGCTGTCGCGGTTCTGGGAGAGGATGTGCTCGGCGCCGTCCAGCGGGTGGCTGGAGACGTAGAGGCCGAGCATCTCGCGTTCCAGGGCCAGGAGTTGGCGCCGGGGCCACTCGTTCTCGGTGAGCTGGAAGTCGAGTCCGATGCCGGGCCCGCCGCCGTCGCCGGCGTCGAGGGCGCCGAACAGGTCGTCCTGTCCGATGGCCTGCTGCTTCTTCAGCCCGGTGACGGCGTCGATCGCGTTCTCGTGCACGCTGCTGAGCGAGAGCCGGGTGTGCCCGAGCGAGTCGAAGGCGCCCGCCTTGACCAGGGAGTCGACGGTGCGCTTGTTGCACACCACCAGTTCGACCTTGTCCAGGAAGTCGGCGAAGGAGGTGTACTTGCCCTTCTCCTCGCGGGTGCCGACCAGGGACTCGATGACGGGCACGCCGACGTTGCGCACCGCCTTGAGGCCGAACCGGACGTCGCTGCCGACGGCGGTGAAGTCGACCACCGACTCGTTGACGTCGGGGGAGAGGATCTTGATGCCCATCTGCCGGCACTCGGCCAGGTAGATCGCCATCTTGTCCTTGTCGTCGGCGACGGAGGTGAGCAGGGCGGCCATGTACTCGGCGGGGTAGTTGGCCTTGAGGTAGGCGGTCTGGTAGGAGACCAGCCCGTACGCGGCGGAGTGCGATTTGTTGAACGCGTAGCCGGCGAACGGGACCAGGACGTCCCAGACCGCCTGGATGGCCTCGTCGGAGTAGCCGCGCTCCTTGCAGCCGGCGTGGAAGGGGACGAACTCCTTCTCCAGGACCTCCTTCTTCTTCTTGCCCATCGCGCGGCGGAGCAGGTCTGCCTGTCCGAGCGAGTAGCCGGCCAGCACCTGGGCGGCTCGCTGCACCTGCTCCTGGTAGACGATCAGGCCGTAGGTGGGGCCGAGGACGTCCTTGAGCGGTTCCTCCAGCTCGGGGTGGATCGGGATGATCTCCTGCTGGGCGTTCTTGCGCAGGGCGTAGTTGGTGTGCGAGTTCATGCCCATCGGGCCGGGCCGGTACAGCGCGGAGACGGCGGAGATGTCGGCGAACTCGGTGGGCTTCATCAGCTTGAGCAGGGCGCGCATGGGGCCGCCGTCGAGCTGGAACACGCCGAGGGTGTCGCCTCGGGCCAGCAGCTGGTACGTGGTGGGGTCGTCGATCGGGATCTTCTCGATGTCGACGTCGACGCCCCGGTTGGCCTTCACGATCTTGATGCAGTGGTCGATGATGCCCAGGTTCCGCAGACCCAGGAAGTCCATCTTGATCAGGCCCATGGCTTCGCACGACGGGTAGTCGAAGCCGGTGATGATCACGCCGTCCTTGTCCCGCATGTGCAGCGGGATCAGTTCGAGCAGCGGGGTGGAGGAGAGGATGACGGCGGCGGCGTGCACGCCGGTGCCGCGGATCAGGCCCTCGATGCCCCGCCCGGTGTCGATGATCTTCTTGACGTCGGGCTCGTTGTCGTAGAGCGCCCGGATCTCGGTGCCCTCGTTGTACCGCGGGTGCTTGTCGTTGAACAGGTCGGCCAGCGGCACGCCCTTGCCCATGACGTCCGGCGGCATCGCCTTGGTGATCCGGTCGCCCATGGCGAAGGGGTAGCCCAGGATGCGGTTGGCGTCCTTGACGGCGGCCTTGGCCTTGATCGTGCCGAAGGTGTTGACCTGGGCGGTGTAGGCGGAGCCGTACTTGTCGGTGACGTAGCGGACCATCTGGTCGCGCTGGCGGTCGTCGAAGTCGATGTCGACGTCCGGGGGGTTGATGCGCTCGGGGTTGAGGAACCGCTCGAACAGCAGGTCGTGCTCCAGCGGGTCCAGCTGGGTGATGCCGGTCAGGTAGGCGACCATCGAGCCGGCCGCCGAACCGCGGCCCGGGCCGACCGGGATGCCGTTGTCCCGGCCGTACTGGCAGATGTCGGCGACCACGAGGAAGTAGGCGTCGAACCCCATCGGGGTGATCACGCCCATCTCCAGCTCGACCCGGTCCAGCACCTCCTGGCTGGGGTTGTCGCCGTAGCGGTGCTGGAGGCCGGCGGCGATCTTCTGGCGCAGGAAGGAGGCCTGGGTCTCGCCCTCGGGGACGTCGAACTGCGGCATCCGGTCGACGTAGGTGAAGACCTCCTCGTACGACTCCACCCGCTCGGCGATCGCCAGGGTGTTGTCGCAGGCCTCCGGCAGCTCGCGGAAGAGCTCGCGCATCTCCTCGGCGGTCTTGACGTAGTAGCCGCTGCCGTTGAACTTGAAGCGGTTCGGGTCGTCCTTGTTCTTGCCCACGCCGACGCAGAGCAGGCTGTCGTGGGCGTCGGCCTGGTCGGCGGTGACGTAGTGCGAGTCGTTGGTGGCCAGCAGCGGGATGTTCAGCTGCTTGGCCAGGCGCAGCAGGTCCTCGCGGACGTCCTGCTCGATGGAGAGCCCGTGGTCCATCAGCTCCAGGAAGTAGTTCTCCTTGCCGAAGATGTCCTGGTAGGCGCCGGCCGCCTTGACGGCCTCCTCGTACTGGCCGAGGCGCAGCCGGGTCTGGACCTCGCCGGAGGGGCAGCCGGTGGTGGCGATGATGCCGGTCGCGTTGGCGGCGATCAGCTCGCGGTCCATGCGGGGCTTCATGTAGTAGCCCTCCATCGACGCGAGCGAGGAGAGCTTGAAGAGGTTCCGCAGGCCGGTGGCGTTCTGCGCCCACATGGTCATGTGGGTGTAGCGGCCGCCGCCGGAGACGTCCTTGCCGCCCTCGCCGTCGGAGCCGGTGGGGCGCTGGCCGCCGGGGGACCAGAACACCTGCTTCTTCAGGAAGCGCGAGGCCGGCGCGACGTACGCCTCGATGCCGATGATCGGCTTCACCCCGGTCTTGGCGGCCGCGTGGAAGAACTCGTACGCGCCGAACATGTTGCCGTGGTCGCTCATCGCGATGGCGGGCATGCCCTGTCTCTCCGCCTCGGCGAACAGCTTGCCGTTCTTGGCGGCGCCGTCCAGCATCGAGTACTCGGTGTGGACGTGCAGGTGCGCGAAGCTGTCGGACACGGCGCTGTGCTCCTGGGACGGGACGCGGACGGGGAAGCGGTCCACCCTATCCGGTCCGCGACGCCGACGCGCAGCCCCGCGGGCCCGCCGCCGCGATCTTGACGGGGCCCTGTCGCTTCCTTGACGGGATCATGGCCAGTGCGGCCGACCCCGCTCCGGTCAGCCGGCCGTGCGGCCGACGGGCAGCGGCGGCATGGTCCGCAGGGCTTGGGCGACCTGGGTCAGCCAGCGGGTCTCGGCCTCGATGCCGGCGCTGGGCGGCAGGGACGGCTCGGCCTGCGGCGGGTCGGCGGCCTCGGCGGGGTCGGCGGGCGTGTCCGCCCGCGCGCGGGCGCGGACCAGGGCGGCGGCGATCCGGGCGGCCTCGGCCCGCGCGGCGGCGTCGGTGGCCCGGGCACCGCCGCCCCGCGGCTGCTCCGGCCCCGCCGGGAGCGTCTCGCCGGTGCGGTAGCGGCGGAGGATCAGCAGCCCGTCCCGGATCTCGATGACCCGGCGGTAGAGCGCGAGCTCGGCGTCGGCGAAGGGCAGCGGGCCGGCGGCGAGGGCGATCTGCGGGAAGACCGCGTGCAGCGCCCGCCACAGCGGGCCGAGCGACCGGTAGCTGCGGTACGCGGCCCGCCAGCGCCGGGCGGCGCGGCCGGCGCGCGCCCACAGCAGGGTGGTCGCACCGGCCAGCAGCAGCACCGCGCACAGCCGCCCGAGCGCCAGCGAGACGGGGTCCTCGGCGGACTGCTGGCGGCCCGAGCGCAGCGCGCCGAGGACGTCGTCCACCCCCCACGCCGTCCAGAGCAGCCCGACGGCGGCGGTGAGCGTGATCAGGACGAGGGCCGTGCGCAGGGCCGCGGTGTCGGCCTGGCGCGTCCAGGACAGCGTCTGGCGCAGCAGCGTGACCAGGCAGCCGACCACGTAGCCGACGCTGACCAGGTCGTAGCCGGCCAGCGCTACCGGGCCGGCGCTGCCGGTGGCCACCAACTGGCCGTCGACCTCCGTGATCCGGGCGAGCAGGAACAGGACGGTCGCCACGAGGACCGCGAGGGCGACGCCGGCCTGGCGGCGGCGCAGGGCCCGGGCGTCGGCGGCGGGGCGGCGCAGCGAGACGGCGGCCAGGGCGAGGAAGCCGGCGGAGCCCATCTTGAGGTGGTCGGTGAGCATCCAGGACAGGCCCGCCAGGCCCGTCCCGTGGTCGATGTCCGCCCCCGTCCGGCCGGCCATCAGCGCCAGGGAGGCGCCGAAGCACCAGGCGAAGCAGCAGGTGTAGCGCAGGGCCGGCGTGGTGCCGCGGTGCCGGCCGGCGAAGAACCGGTATGTGCTCAGCCCGAGCAGGAAGACCGCGGCGCAGGCGAGGACGGGGTCAGTCATGCGGGCCCGTCGGGCGGCGCCGGCCCAGCAGCGGGGAGAGCCGCTGCGCCCACTCGGCGTCGCGGGACTGGGCGCCGGCCGCCCGGCCGCCGGGCAGCAGGGCGCGTTTGAGGATCAGCGAGGCGAGCAACTCGGCCTCCCGCTCCTGGGGTTCGAGGTAGACGGTGCGGCCCAGGACCTTCCCGACCAGGGTCGGGGACAGGTGCGGCAGCAGGCCGCGGGTGAGCCCGGGGTCGGGCGAGGGGCCGTCGGCGTGGCCCAGCAGGAGGTGGGCGTACTCGTGCACCAGGATGTGCTGGCGGTGCACCTCGCTGGTGTCCTCGGCGTACACGATGTAGTCGGCCTGGCCGGTCGTCACCAGCAGCCCGCAGGGCGCCCCGGGCCGTGCGGGCACGGCGATCAGGTCGATCGGACGGCCGCGGGCGCGGGCGAGGCGGGCGACGAGCTCGGCGGCGTCGAACGGGTCGGGCAGGTCCAGTGATTCGCTGATCGCGCGACATCGCCGCATCAGTCCGCCGTGGCGTCGGATCCATCGCAACGCGCGCCTCCCCAGTCCGCCGGGGCCGACGTGGCCGGTCAGCCGTTGCGGGTGTCCCCTCGGCGGCACCACGTCGTGCTCACGGGGAGGGCTTCCCCCTGGCAGCCTCCCGGCGAGCGATAGTCTCGATCACATCGGAGACGGTGTCCAGGGCTTCGGGCGAGAGTTCCACCGCCCGCAGCGCCATGTTCCGTACGCCGGCGTCCCGCAGCGCCTCCAGCAGGGCGAGTTCGGCGACGATCTCCTCGGAGCGGTCGTCGAAGAAGTAGGCGGGGGAGACGTGGAAGAACCCGGCCAGCGCCTCCAGATGGCGCTTGGTCGGGTTGTCGCGCTTGCCGGTGCGCAGCTGCCACAGGTAGGTGGCCGAGAAGGTCTCGCCGGTGGCCTCGCGACAGGCGCGCGCCACGTCCTCGTTGCTGTACTGCTCCCGGTTGGGGCGCCGGACCGTGCGAAACAGTGTCTCGATCTTCTCGGCGAGCGTGCTCGCCCCGGGTTCCGCCATCTCCGCCTCCTGCGCCGCCACTGCCGGTCCCGGCGGCACTGGAACGCGGGGCCGGCCACCGGGTAACCATCGTAGCTTCGGGCGTCGCCCCGGCGTCGGGCGGTGCCGTCCCCGGGGGACGAACGCGGGTCCGGCCCTCGGGGG
>NZ_JBHUAL010000086.1:0-34965 GCF_042789775.1 Kitasatospora sp. NPDC056800
GCCCGCCACCCCGGGTACTTCCCCGGACCGGAGCCTAGCCGCCGCCGGAACGGAATGCCAGGGGCACGATTGAGTCAAGGCGAGGAAAAGACAGCTCAAATCGACTCCATAGCAGGGGTATTGAACGGTGCTATCGCGGGTTGGCATCATCCGCGCACGCGCCGGGTTGCCCGAAGCTCTGGGGACACCACCCGTTGACCAGGTGTTCCCCCCGGCCGGCCCCCAACCGGCCACGTCACCTCAGGAATCGGAGCCCCCACATGAAGCGATCCGTGCTGTCCGCCACCCTCGGCCTCGCCCTCGCGGCCGGCCTCGCCGTGCTGCCCACCACCGCCGCCGCGGCCGCGACGCCGACCGCCCCGGCCGTGCAGGGCTACACCGCCACGACGTACGCCGGTTCGGCCGCGGAGGCGGCGAACAACCAGGCCTTCTTCCAGGCCGTGATGGCCTCGGCCAAGGCCAAGCAGGCCGCCAACCCGGGCCTGGCGAGCGTCACCGTCACCTACGACGCCAGCTCCGCCCCCTCCTTCCGCAACCAGATATCCCAGGCCGCGCAGATCTGGAACGGCTCGGTCGCCAACGTCAAGCTGCAGTCCGGTTCGGCCGCCGACTTCCGCTACTACGAGGGCAACGACAGCCGCGGCTCCTACGCCAGCACCGACGGCCACGGGCGCGGCTACGTCTTCCTCGACTACCAGCAGAACCAGCAGTACAGCTCGGTGCGCGTGGTGGCGCACGAGACCGGCCACGTGCTCGGCCTGCCGGACCACTACTCCGGCCCGTGCAGCGAGCTGATGTCGGGTGGCGGCCCCGGCACCTCCTGCACCAACCCGTACCCGAACACCACCGAGCGCAGCCGCGTCAACTCGCTCTGGGCGCGCGGCTGACCCGGGCGCTGAACCCCGAGCAGTGAACCCCGGACGGTGAACCCCGGACCGGCCGCCTCGGCGCGGCCGGTCCGGGGCCTCGTCGGTTCCCGGGTGCGATCCGGTCCGGGGCCTCGTCGCTCCCCGGCGTTGTCGGTGCCGCGTGCGAGCATGCGGCCGAGACCCGTACGCCCCGACCGCCAGGAGCCATCGCCATGCCCCGTTCCGCCCCCGACCGGCTCGCCGACCTCCCGTACGCCGAGCTGCTGCGCCCGCACACCGGGCCGCTGCGCGCCGACGAGCGGTACGACACCGCGCACTTCGACGGCGGCGAGCACACCGACGAGTCGGGCGCCGGGGCGGCCTTCCTGGAGTGCGCCTTCACCGGTGTCGCGCTCAGCGGGGTCAAGCTGCGCCAGGCAAGGTTCAACGAGGTGTGGGTGCAGGCCGGCCGCTGGGTCGCCTGCGACCTGAGCGACTCCGAGTGGCAGGACAGCTCCTTCGTCGGCGGCGTGCTCGCCGGGGTCGCCGGGTACGGCTCGGCGCTGCGCCGGGTGGTGTTCCGGGGCTGCAAGCTGGAGGCGGTCAACCTGCGCTCGGCCGTCCTGCGGGACGTCGTCTTCGAGGACTGCCTGCTGCGCGACGTGGACTTCGGCGAGGCGAAGCTGACCGGGGTGTCCTTCCCCGGCTCCACGCTGGAGGAGGTCCGGCTGCGCGGCGCCACGCTGAGCCGGACGGACCTGCGGGGCGCCGTCCGGCTCGGTCTGGTCGACGGCCACCAGGGGCTGCGCGGGGCGGTCATCAGCTCGCTCCAACTGATGGAGCTGGCCCCCCAGTTCGCCCACGCGCTGGGGATCGAGGTCAAGGACCGCTGAGCACCTGAGCCCCTCCGCGCGTTCAGCCGGGCGTCGCTCGGTGACGCCCGGGCGAACAGTCCGCCAAACCTGCCGTCGGCACCTGGTGGGCCGGTCGGGCCGAGGTGGAGACTTCTCCGCGATCGATGGCCCCGACTTGTGCACACAACATCGCCAGCGAAGGGACGGACCGGTCTGATGGCCGAGTTGAGTCGTAGGAAGTTCGTCACGCTGTCCGGCGCCGCCGCGGCAGGCCTCGCCGTGGCCGGCACCGGAGCCGCGGGGCCCGCGGGCGCCGCCCAGGGAAGTGGCGCGGCTCCCGCTTCCACCGCCGCGCTCAGCGCGACCGGCACCATCACCGACGCCCGGCACGTGGTGATCCTGATGCAGGAGAACCGCAGCTTCGACCACTACTTCGGCACGCTGCGCGGCGTGCGCGGCTTCGCCGACCGCAGCGCCATCCAGATCTCCGGCGGCTACAGCGTCTTCAACCAGCCGAACGGCCTGCTCGCCCGCCAGTACCCGTGGCAGTTCAGCCAGACCAAGCCGGCCGGCGGAGCGGACCCGGAGCGCCTCGCCCAGTGCAACGGGGACCTCAGCCACGGATGGGGTGACCAGCACAAGGCCTGGAACGGCGGCAAGATGGACTCCTGGGTCGCCGCCAAGGGCAACGTCCGCACGCTCGGCTTCCTCACCCGCCAGGACATCCCGTTCCACTACGCCCTGGCCGAGAACTGGACCATCTGCGACGCCTACCACTGCTCCGTGCTCAGCGCGACCGGCCCCAACCGCACCTACCACTGGTCCGGCCAGATCGACCCGGCCGGCACCGCGGGCGGCCCGGCCTACGACGGCGGCGACGAGAAGGGCCTGCGCTGGCAGACCTACGCCGAGGCGCTGGAGAGCGCCGGCGTCAGCTGGAAGGTCTACCAGAACGCCGCCGACAACTACGGCGACAACGCCCTGGCGTACTTCACGAACTTCACGGGCGCCCAGGCCGGCAGCCCGCTGGCCGTCAAGGGCATGGGCTCGGTGCCCAAGGTCACCGGGCGGACCCCGGACGACATCGCCGCCGCCATCAAGGCCGACGTCCTGGCCGGGACGCTGCCGCAGGTGAGCTGGATCGTCCCCGACCAGGCCTCCTCCGAGCACCCGTACGCCACCCCGGTGGACGGCGCGCACTTCGTCCACATGGTGATCGACGCGCTCAACGCGGACCCGAACGTCTTCGACTCGTCCGTCCTGTTCATCAACTACGACGAGAACGACGGCTTCTTCGACCACGTCCCGCCGCCCGCCGCCCCGGCCGGCACCCCGGGCGAGTTCTACAACGGCACCAACATCGGCCTCGGCTTCCGCGTCCCGCTCATCGCCGTCTCGCCCTGGACCCGCGGCGGCTGGGTCAACTCCGAGACCTTCGACCACACCTCGGTGCTGCGCTTCCTGGAGACCTGGACCGCCGCCCTCGGCAAGCCCGCCACCTGCCCGAACATCAGCGACTGGCGCCGCCGCGTCTGCGGCGACCTCACCAGCGTGTTCGACTTCGCCAACCCGGTCTACGGCCTGCCCGCGCTGCCCGACACCTCGCAGACCATCGGCCTGTCCGCCTGCGGCCCGCTGCCCAACCCGGCCCCGGTGAACAACCAGCTCCCGGTGCAGGAGTCCGGCACCCGCCCGGCGCGCGCCCTGCCGTACCAGCCGAACGCCAACCTGGACCACCTGGAGTTCGGCTCCGGCGGGGTGATGAAGGTCTGGATCGCGATGGACAACGGGGGCGCCGCCGCCACCAAGTCCGCCCACTTCGCGGCCTACGCCAACGCCTACCGCGGCGGCGGTCCCTGGCAGTACACGGTGGACCCGGGCGGCAGCACCAGCGACTTCTTCAACTGCGGCACCAACTTCGGCGGCGGCCCGTACGACCTCACGGTGGTCGGCCCCAACCGCTTCCTGCGCCGCTTCAAGGGCGACGCGACGAAGGCGGGCAAGAACGCCGCCGTCACCGCCTCCTACGCGGTCGAGCCGGGCACCGGCAAGCTCGCGCTCTACTTCAAGCTCGCCAACTCCGGCAGCACCCCGATCACGTTCACGATCGCGTCCAACAACTACCGCACCGACGGCCCCTGGACGTACCAGGTCCCGGCCGGCGGCAGCGTCAGCGACTTCTTCAACGCCGTGGCGTACAGCAACGGCTGGTACGACTTCACCGTGACGGTGGATGCGGACAGCACCTGGTCCCAGCGCTTCACCGGCCACCTGGAGACGGGTGCGGCGAGCATCACCGGCTGACCGTCGTTCCCACCGCGCCGAACGGGGCCCCACTCCTCCGCCGAGAAGTGGGGCCACCGTGTCACCGCCGCCAGAACAGGTGGTGCGCCACGCCGCTCGGGCTGGGCACGACCTCCAGGTGGAACCGGTCGAGCAGCTCGTCGGGGGACTCCCAGAGCTTCAGCCCGGTGCCGAGTTCCAGCGGGGAGACCGCGATGTGCAGGGTGTCCACGAGGTCGGCGTCGAGGAACTGGCGGATGGTGGTGACCCCGCCGCCGAGGCGGACGTCCTTGCCGTCGGCGGCCTCCCGGGCCTGCTTGAGGACGGTGGCCGGGTCGCCGTCGACGAAGTGGAAGGTGGTGTCGGAGAGCGTGAACGAGGGCCGGGTGTGGTGGGTCATGACGAACACCGGCGTACGGAACGGGGGCTCGGCACCCCACCAGCCGAGCCACTCGTGGTCCTGCCACGGGCCGCGCTGGGGCCCGAACTTGTTGCGCCCCATGATCTCGGCGCCGATGTTGCGGTCGAAGTCCCGGGTGAAGTAGTCGTCCAGGCCCCGGCTGCCGCCGGGGTCGGTGCGCATCGGCCAGCTCGCGGTGGCCCCGGCCCAGGAGAAGAGCCGCTCGGGGCGGTCGAGGCCGAACGGCAGCTCGAAGCTCTGGTGCTCGCCGGCCGCGACGCCGTCAGCGGAGACGTTGAAGTTCATGACTCTGAGCAGTTGGTTCATGACTGGGGCTCCTGTCCCGTGATCGTGCGGCGGGGTGCCGCACACCGGGACGTCGGAGCGGACCCGGCGGGATTGACATCGGGCCCGGGATTCTTTCGAGGACTTCTCTCGGGGGTGGTCCGGGCCCGTCAGGCGAACGGGCCCCGGGGGAACCACGGGTCGTGGACCTCCCGGGGCCCGTCCGGGGTCAGCAGGGTGAGGCCGAGCGCGCCGGAGGCGTACTCGGCGAGCTGCACCGAGCCGTGCCGGGTCTCCAGCTCGGCCTGCACGGGCACCGGCAGCTTGGTCAGGGCCCGCCGCAGCTGCAGGGCGTCCCGCCGGCTGATCGGCTGCGGCGCGCGCAGCACCAGCCGCAGCGGGCTCATCGGCCCGGCCACCGGCACGCCGCTGCCCAGCTCGTAGCCGACCGCGCCGATCGGGCCCCAGGGCAGCCGGTGGTCCGCGACCAGCCGGCCGACCTCGGGCAGCAGGGCCAGGGCCGGGATGCCGGCGAGCCGTTCGGGGGCCAGGTGCCCGCGCCGGTCGGGGAGCTGTTCGGGCCGCAGGGTCCGGGCCACCGCCGCCCAGGGGGCCAGGGCGTCCAGCCGTTGGCCGGGGCGCGGGCCGCGCACGGTCACCGGGAACCACAGCTCGGGCGCGGCCTCCGGGTCGCGGGTGCAGCGCTGGGGGTGCGGCAGGTCCACCGGGTTGCCGACCACGGCGGGCGCCCGGCCGACCGTCACCCAGGGGTGCGCCCGCAGCACGGCCCGTGCCCAGTCCGGCAGTTCGCCGCCCGCGAGGGGCCGCAGCGAGCTGGGGCACTGCATCAGCAGCAGGTCGTGGGCGCCGGGCAGCCGGCCGTCCAGGGCGGCCAGCGGGCCGACCCGCCGGCGCGGTCCGTCGTGCTGGTCCTCGGCGGTGCGCCGGGCGGGGCTTCCGGGGTGTACGACGGTCACTGCGGGCTCCAGGGGGTGGCGTGGATGTCGCCGACGGCCACCACCCTCCGCCCGTCCGGCGGCTCCCGGCTACGGCCCTTGGGCGCGTTCACCAGGGACCAAAGGCTCAAGGTGCGCCCGTCCGTGCCCGGTGTGAGAGTGGGGGACAGCCCGGCATTCCGTCGTTCCCCCCGGAGGAGGAGCCATGGGCATCTTCGACAGGTTGTTCCACCGGCCGCAGCACGAGTCCGCCGGGCAGGAGTCCGCCCAGCGGGCCGCCCTCGCCCACGACGAGGCCGCCGACGCGTACGGCGACGACATCGAGCGCACCCGGGAGCAGCAGGAACGGCTCGCCCAGGAGGAGGCCGACCGGCGCGCCGCCGAGAACATGACCGCCGAGGGCGACCCCTGGGGCTGAGCCCGGACCTCAGGCCGTACGCGGCGGCAGCGGTGGGCGGCGCAGGTCCGGCCTGGGGGTGTCGGCGGACGGCGGCTCGGCGGCGGGGGCATCCTCCAGCAGCTCCAGGGCCAGCTGGACGGCGGCGACCAGCTCCGGGTGGCGTCCCCGGGCCCAGTCGCGCGGGGTGCGCAGCACGTGCACGTCCGGTTCGACACCCCGGTTCTCCACCGTCCAGCCGAGCCCGCCGCCGAACCAGGAGGCGTTCTTCGGCACCGAGATCTGGGTGCCGTCGCCGAGGGTGTGCCGTCCGCTCATCCCGACCACCCCGCCCCAGGTGCGGGCGCCGATCACCGGGCCGAGCCCGAGCAGCTTGATCGCCGCGATGATCACGTCGCCGTCGGAGCTGGTGGCCTCGTCGGCCAGCGCCACCAGCGGTCCGCGCGGTGCGTGCCGGGGCCAGCGGACCGGGCGGCGGTCCCGGGTGAAGTCCCAGGCCAGGACGTGCCGGGAGAGCTTCTCCAGGACGAGTTCGGAGACGTTGCCGCCGGCGTTGCCGCGGACGTCCAGGACCAGCGCGGGCTTGTCCAGTTCGCGCCGCAGGTCCCGGTTGAACTGCGCCCAGCCGGAGCCGCCGAGGTCCGGGATGTGCAGGTAGCCGCACCGTCCGTCGCTGAACTCGCGGACCAGGGAACGCCGTTTGGCCACCCAGTCCTGGTAGCGGATGGGCCGTTCGTCGACCAGCGGGGTGATCACGATCCGCCGCACCGGGCCGTCCGGGGCGCCGCGCAGGGCCAGTTCGAGCGTCGTGCCGCCGGTGCCGGCCAGCAGCGGCAGCGGTCCGCGCAGCGGGTCCACCGGGCGGCCGCCGACCTCCAGGAACTCGTCGCCGTCCCGCACGCCCTGGGCGGCGAGCGGGGCGCGGGCGCGCGGGTCGGAGGTCTCGCCGGGCAGCACCCGGTCGACCAGCCAGCGGCCGTCGGGGGAGCGGTGGGCGTTGGCGCCGAGCAGGCCGAGCGGCTGCTGGGCGAGCACCGGGCCCTCGGCGCGCCGGGAGGGGGTGACGTAGGCGTGCGAGGTGCCGAGTTCGCCGAGGAGTTCGCGCAGCAGGTCGGCGAAGTCGTCGGGGGAGCAGACCCGGTCCAGCAGCGGCTCGTACTGGGCGACCAGCGCGGGCCAGTCCAGGCCGGACATCCGCTCGTCCCAGAACTGGTCCCGGACGATCCGGGCCGCCTCGTGGTAGGCCTGGCGCCACTCGGCGGCCGGGTGCACGGTGTGGGTGATCCGGCGCAGGTCGACGGTGGTGCCGGCGGCGGGGGCGGCGACCGGGACCACCCGCAGCGTCCCGGCCGAGTACACCGCGATCGAGCCGCCGTCCCCGGAGACCGCGTAGCCGTCCAGTTTGTCGACCAGCGTGCTGCGGGTGCCCCGGGCCAGGTCGAAGTGCTCCAGCGAGGGGCGCCCCGAGGTGTCCTCCGGGCTGGCGAAGGTCTGCCCGAGGGTGCCGGAGATCGGCCAGCGCAGCCAGACCAGGCCGCCGCGCACCGCGTCGGTGGCCGAGTACTTGGAGGCGATCACCGGGAACTGGAGCAGCCGCTCGCCGATGCCCTCCGGGTCGACCCGGACGGTGCCGTCGCCGCCGTCGCCGTGCGCGGCGCCGTCCTCGGGCGGGGCGGTGAACGGTGAGGGGGTGTCGGCGGCGAGCGGGACGAGGTACGGGCGGCAGCCGACCGGGAAGGAGAGGTCGCCGGTGTGCACGTCGTGGACCGGGTCGAAGCCGCGCCAGGACAGGAAGGCCAGGTAGCGGCCGTCCCGGGTGAACACCGGCTGCTCGTCCTCGAACCGGCCGTCGGTGACGTCGGTGGTCGCCGCGGAGGCGTCGGCGCGGGTGAGCCGGATGCGGCGCAGCGAGCGCCCGGCGACCGGCTCGGACCAGGCGGTCCAGTGCGAGTCGGGGGAGAAGCGGGCGCCGGTGACCGGCCCGTAGCCGGAGGCGGCCAGTTCGCGCACCCCGCCGTCGGCGGCGGAGACCAGCAGCAGCCGCCCGTCCGAGGTGGTGGCGGCGAGCCGGCTGCCGTCGGGGGAGGCGGTGAGCTCCAGGACGCGGCCGATCCGCCCGGCGGCGAGCACCCGGTGGCGGTGCTGCTCCGAGCGGGGGTGCCCCGGCAGCGGCACCACCTCGATCGCGTCGGCGCCTTCGGCGTCGGTGACCCAGGCCGCCTCGCCGGTGTGCCCGAGCACCACCGGCAGCCGGGTGCGCACCCCGGGGGTGTCGGCGAGCGCCCGGGCCGGGCCGTCCTTGTGGGTGAGCCAGTACTGGCTGCCGCGCACGGTGACCACCCCGGCCCGGCCGGTCTGGTCGCAGGCGAGGTCCTTGACCTGGCCGGCGGCGCTGACCTGGTACGGGCGGCGGCCGGCCCGGGCGCCGCCGAGCGGGACGTGCAGCCGGCGCGGGGCGGGGGCGGCCAGGTCGTCCAGCAGCCAGAGGTCGCCGGCGTGCTGGTAGACGATCCGGGTGCCGTCGGTGGCGGCCTCGCGGGCGTAGTAGGAGGCGTGGTCGGTGTGCCGGCGCAGGTCGGTGCCGTCCGGGCGGCAGGAGTAGACGTTGCCGATGCCCTCGTGGTCGGAGAGGAAGGCGATCCGGTCGCCGAGCGGGCCGCCGACCGGCATCGGTGCGGCGAGGTGCCCGGTGTGCCCGGGCAGGATCCGGTCGCCGTCCACCCAGAGCCGGCCGGTGGCGCCGCCCCGGTAGCGCTTCCAGGCGGCCGGCCCGTGCGGGGCGGCGCCGGTGAGCAGTACGGTCCGCTCGCGGCTCATCTGGGCGTCGCCGACCGGCCCCCAGGGCATCCGGCGGCCGGGGGAGCCGTCCGGCGGCAGGGCGTGCGCCCAGGTGTAGTGGCCGAAGGGCTCGTGGTAGGAGGTGACGGCCAGCACCTCGCCGTCCGGCAGCCAGCCGCGCACCCGGGTGTCCTGGCTGCCCCAGAAGCTGAGCCGGTCCGCCGGGCCGCCCTCGACCGGGGCGGTCCACACCTCGGGGGTCAGGGCGAGCCAGCTGGTCCAGGCGAGGGTGGTGCCGTCGGGGGAGAAGCGGGGGTGGCTGACCCGGGTGCGGTCGCAGCCGACCCGCCAGGCCCGGCCGGTGCCGCCGCCGTCGGCGTCCAGCGGGGCGATCCAGACGTCGTCCTCGGCGGTGAAGGTGAGCAGGCCGCCGTGCAGGTGGGGGTGGCGGAGGTAGCCGGGCGGGGTCACGCCTCCATCCTTCGACGGGGTGTCACCTCCGGCAACCGGAGGCAACCGGGGGTGGCCGGGCGCCGGTGGGCCGGGGCCGCCCGAACCGGTCTGGACCATTGACACCTCCCGGCCGGATCCACTTCAGTGGTCTAGTCCAACTTGGGTGCCAGGCCGGGCCGTTCCCCCACTGGCCCGTGCTCCGGCGTGCCCTCGGACGTCCCCCACGACCGCGCCATCGCAGGAGCACCCGCATGCGCAGAACCCTTCCCGGACAACGCCGTGCCACCATCGCGGCCGGCACCGCCTCCGCCGTCGCCGCGGCCACGCTGGTCGGCGTCACACTCGGCCTGGCGCCCACCGCCTCGGCCGGCGAGTTCCTGGTCAACGGCGGCTTCGAGTCCGGCTCGCTCGGCCCCTGGAGCTGCTCCGGCAACTCCGGCAGCGTCGTCACCAGCCCGGTGCACGGCGGCAGTCGAGCGCTCGCCGCGGCCGCCACGGCCGGCGACACCGCCCAGTGCGGCCAGACCGTCACCGTCGCCCCGAACACCACCTACACGCTCAGCGCCTACGTCAACGGCTCGTACGTCTACCTGGGCGTGGACGGCGGCGGCCCGAGCACCTGGACCCCGGGCACCGGCGGCTCGTACCAGAAGCTCAGCCTCAGCTTCACCACCGGCGCCACCCAGACCAGCGCCACCGTCTACACCCACGGCTGGTACGGCCAGGGCACCTACTACGCGGACGACATCTCGCTGGACGGGCCGGGCGCGCCCAGCCCGACGCCCACGCCGACGCCCACCGGGACGGCCTCGCCGACCGCCTCGCCGACCGCGACCCCGACGGGCACCCCGACCGGGACGCCCACCGGCACCCCGACCGGCACGCCCACGGGCACCCCCACGGGGACGCCCACCAGCCCGCCCGCCGGCAGCCACGCCCTGGTCGGCTACCTGCACGCCAGCTTCGCCAACGGCGCCGGCTACACCCGGATGGCCGACGTCCCGAACTCCTGGGACTTCATCAACCTGTCCTTCGGCGAGCCCACCTCCGTCACCTCCGGCGACATCCGCTTCAACCGCTGCCCGGCCACCGAGTGCCCGACCGTCGAGTCGGACGACGAGTTCAAGGCCGCCATCGCCGCCAAGCGGGCCCAGGGCAAGAAGGTGCTGATCTCGATCGGCGGCCAGAACGGCCAGGTCCAGCTGACCAGCACCGCCGCCCGGGACACCTTCGTCAGCTCGGTCTCGGCGATCATCGACAAGTGGGGCCTGGACGGCCTGGACATCGACTTCGAGGGCCACTCGCTCTCCCTCAACACCGGTGACACCGACTTCAGGAACCCGACCAGCCCGGTCATCGTCAACCTGATCTCCGCGGTGAAGACCCTCAAGGCCAAGTACGGCCCGGGCTTCGTGCTGACCATGGCGCCGGAGACCTTCTTCGTCCAACTCGGCTACCAGTACTACGGATCCGGCCCCTGGGGCGGCCAGGACCCGCGCGCCGGGGCGTACCTGCCGGTCATCCACGCGCTGCGCGACGACCTCACCCTGCTGCACGTCCAGGACTACAACTCCGGCTCCATCATGGGCCTGGACAACCAGTACCACTCGATGGGCGGCGCCGACTTCCACGTCGCGATGACCGACATGCTGCTCAAGGGCTTCCCCGTGGCGGGCAACGCGAACAACGTGTTCCCGGCGCTGCCCGCCTCCAAGGTCGCCATCGGCATGCCGGCCACCACCAACGCGGGCAACGGCTACGTCGCCCCGGCCGAGGTGAACAAGGCGCTCGACTGCCTCACCAAGCTGGCCAACTGCGGGACCTACGTGCCGCGTTCGGGCGCGCAGCCGAACCTGCGCGGGCTGATGACCTGGTCGATCAACTGGGACCGGTTCGGCGGCCAGGAGTTCTCCAAGAACTTCAACGGCTACTTCGGCCGCTGAGCAGCCGAGTCCCGGGCCGGCTGATCAGCTGATCCGGCCGCCCGCGGGACCGTGCTTGAACCTGACACCGGTGTGAGGTCCAAGCATGGTCCCCATGGCGACCACACAGCTCACCACCCCGGTACCCCCCAAGCCCTTCCCGCTCCCCGCCCTGCTCGCCCTGGCCACCGCCGTCTTCGTCACCGGTCTCACCGAGAACCTGCCCGCCGGGGTGCTGCCCGGGATGAGCGAGGCGCTCGGGGTCAGCGAGTCCGCGGCCGGGCAGACCGTCACCGTCTACGCGATCGGCTCCGCCGTCACCGCGATCCCGCTCAGCGCGGCCACCGCCGGCTGGGGCCGCAAGCGGCTGCTGCTCACCGCGATGGCGGGCTTCGCGGTGGCCAACACCGTCACCGCGGTCTCCACCAACTACCCGCTCACGCTGGCCGCCCGCTTCCTCGCGGGCGTCGCGGCCGGCCTCGCCTGGGCCCTGCTGGCGGGGTACGCGCGCCGGCTGGTGCCGGTCGACCAGCAGGGCCGGGCCATGGCGGTGGCGATGGCGGGCGTGCCCGTCGCGCTGTCGCTGGGAGTGCCGGTCGGCACCTTCCTCGGGCAGGTGCTCGCCTGGTGGGTGCCCTTCCTGGCCATGACGGCACTGGCGGTCGCCGTGATCGGCTGGATCGCGGCGCTGCTGCCGGACCAGCCCGGGCAGCCGGCCGGCGAGCGCGTTCCGGTCCGGGACGCGCTCACCGTGCCCGGCGTCCGGCCGGTGCTCACCGTGACGGTGCTCTGGGTGCTCGCGCACACCATCCTGTTCACCTACATCGCGCCCTTCCTGGACCGGGCCGGCCTCGGCGGCGCCACCGGCACCGTGCTGCTGGTCTTCGGGCTGGCCTCGCTGGCGAGCGTCTGGCTGGTCGGCGCCCACATCCACCGCCGGCTGCGGTGGCTGACGATCGGCGGCGCGCTGCTGGTCGCCGTGACCGCGGCCGTCCTCGCGGTGGCGTCCGGCGGCACGCCGCTGGTGTACGCCGCGGCGCTGTTCTGGGGCCTCGGCTGGGGCGGCGCCCCGACCCTGCTCCAGACCGCCCTCGGCGACGCGGGCGGGGAGCGGGCGGACGCCGCCCAGGCCGTCCTGGTGACCCTGTGGAACGCCGCGATGGCGGGCGGCGGCGTGCTCGGCGGCCTGGTCCTGAGCGGCCTGGGCACCGGCGCCCTGCCCTGGACGGTGCTCGCGCTGATGCTCCCCGTCCTCGCGGTGGCCGCCGCCGCCCGCCGGCACGCCTTCCCGTCGGTGCGGAGTTAGGGCGTGTCTTCAAACTCCCGTCGTTCGCCCGGAGGGCGGGCGGGGCGGCGTTGGGGTGCGTGCATCGCAAGGCGGAGGAGGGAGCCACTGCGGAGCATTGGCGACCGACGACAACGCGGCGAGGTGCGTGCCCCGGCGTCGCCCCGCAGACGCGAGTTTGAAGACAGGCCCTAGGCCCGCATCAGCCGGTTCACCTCCTCGACCACCTCGGGGGACGCCTTCGCGAGCGCGCCGGAGTCGTACGGCGGCTGGGGGTCGTACTCGATCAGCAGCTGGATCGCCTGGGCGACGGTGTCCCCGGCGATCCGGCCGGCCAGCGTCAGCGCGAGGTCGATCCCGGCCGAGACCCCGGCGGCGATGGCGTACTTGCCGTCGATGACGACCCGCTCCGTCCCGGTCGGCTCCGCCCCGTACCCGGGCAGCCGGTCCAGGACGCCCCAGTGGGAGGTGGCCCGGCGGCCCTCCAGCAGCCCGGCGGCGCCCAGGATCAGCGAGCCGGAGCAGACCGAGGTGGTCCAGGTGGTGGTCGCGTCGATCCGGCGCACCCAGTCGAGCACGGCCCGGTCCTTCAGCTGGGCCTCCGTCCCGGGCCCGCCGGGCACCAGCAGCAGGTCGGCCGAGTCCACCTCGTCCAGGGCGGCGTCCGCGGTGAGCGCCAGGCTGTGCACGTCGTTGCGGACCGGCCCCCGTTCGGCGGCGGCGAACACCACCTCGGCGCCGGGGAGCCGGGACAGCACCTCGTACGGGCCGACCGCGTCCAGGGTGGTGAACTCGGGGTAGAGCAGGATGGCGATGCGCATCAGTGACCTCCAGTGGGTTCGGGTCGGAAGCGGCGTCGGTACTCGGCGGGCGGGGCGGCCAGGGCCCGGACGAAGGCGCGCCGCATCGCCTCCGGGGTGCCGTAGCCGCAGGAGCGCGCGATCTCCTCGATGCCGTGGTCGGTGTCCTCCAGCAGCCGCCGGGCGGCCTCCAGCCGGACCCCGTCCACGTACCGGCCCGGGGTCACCCCCACCTCGGCGGCGAAGGCCCGGGCGAAGTGCCGCGGCGACAGCGCCGACCGGTCGGCCAGCGCCTCGACCGAGAGGTCGGCCTCCGGGTGCTCGGCGATCCACCGCTGCACCTCGCGCAGCGGCTGCCGGGCCGCCACCTGGGCGGCCAGCTGGGTGCTGAACTGGGCCTGGTTGCCCGGCCGGCGCAGGAAGACCACCAGGTGGCGGGCGACCAGCAGGGCCGTCTCGCGCCCGAGGTCCTCCTCGACCAGGGCCAGTGCCAGGTCGATGCCAGCGGTGACCCCGGCCGAGGTGGCGATCCGCCCGTCCCGGACGTGGATCGGGTCCGGGTCCACCTCGACGTCCGGGAACCGCCGGGCCAGCTCCTCGCCGTAGGCCCAGTGGGTGGTCGCCCGGCGCCCGGCCAGCAGCCCGGCCTCGGCGAGCAGGAAGGCCCCGGTGCACACCGACACCACCCGCTCGGCCGCTCCGGCCAGCTCCCGGATCCGCTCCACCAGGGCCGGGTCCGGGCGCCCGGTGTCCATCCCGCCGGGAACCAGCAGGGTGTCCACCGGCCCGACCCCGGCCAGGTCCGCGTCCGGCAGCAGCCGCAGTCCGCTGTGGCTGCGCACCGGCCCGCCGCCGGGGGAGGCGGTGGTGACCCGGTAGGCCGCGGGCTGCCCGGCGGCCCGGCCCGCCCCCGCGAACACCTCCAGGGGGCCGGTCACATCGAGGCTCTGCACGCCCTCGAAGAGGACGATGACCACGCTGTGCGCTCTCATACGGCCAGCCTCCCAACGGGGAGCGGTGGCAGCAATGACCTGCTTCCCACCTTTCCTGCCATCCGGCGCGTGCGGGAGCGAGGGCGGGGGCGCGTGCGGCGGCGCGGGAGCGGAGGGGCGCGCGGGCGGACGGCGGGACCCGTACGGGCGTACGGCGGAAACCGCGCGGGCGTACGCCGAAACGCCGGAAGGCCCCCCGCTCTCGCGAAGGGCCTTCCGGCTGTCTGTGCGCCGCCAGGGACTCGAACCCCGGACCCGCTGATTAAGAGTCAGCTGCTCTAACCAACTGAGCTAGCGGCGCCTGCTGACAGAGAAGACTCTAGCAGCGCCGTGCGGCCGAGCCAAAATCGAATAACGGCCGCCCCGCGTTCACCCCCCGGTCACGACGGCCGCCCCGGCGGGAACCGGCGCGCCCGGCTCGCGCGCCGCCCGGACGCAGGCCCACAGCACCACGGCAGCGCCGGGCAGCCGGGGGTCGCGCCGCTCCGGCGCGACGATCCACCGGCCGGCGCCCTGCCCGGGGGAGTCCGGGCTGTTCACCATCCGCTGCAGGGGCGGCACGGTCACCGCGTCGCCCTTGCCGTGGCACAGCAGCGGCGGTACGTCCCGGGCCCACTCCTCCCAGGCCAGCAGCCGGCGCAGCCGGGGCGCCGCGCCCGGCTGGACGAACAGCAGCAGCCGCCCCCGGTGGACGGCCACCGGCCCGCAGCCCGGCCCGGACGCCCACAGCTCGTCCAGCACCCGGCGGCCGAACAGCGCCGGCATGCTGATCACGTCGAAGGCGCGCCCGCAGGGCAGTACCGAGGGCGCCCAGGGGCGGCTCTCCCACAGGGCGCGCATGCTGCGCGGGTACTCGCTGGCGGAGGCGAGCCAGGCCTCCCCGGCCGCGCCGACGCACTCCACCGACGGGTGCATCACCGACGGGTACGACACCGACTGCTGTGTCACCGATTGCTGCGTCCAGATCTCCACGGAGAGCAGCCTGTGCGGCGCACGCCCCCGGTGCGACGGAAAGCGCGGTTCGCCGGACAGCGCGGCGGGGGACGGCGTACCCTTCCCCGCCGCGCATATGCCAGGGGCCCGTGTCGGCCGCGGGCGCTCAGTCCTCGTGCCGGCGCGGCTGGAGCAGGGTGCGGCCGTACTCGATCATCTTCGCGGCGTAGTCCGGGGTCCAGTCCGCCCGCCGGGCGACCTCGGCGTCGGACAGCGCGTCGAACCGGCGCGGGTCGGCGAGCTGCGCGGCGGCGACCGCCTGGAAGTCCGTGGCCCGCTCGGCGGCGGCCCGGAAGGCCAGGGCCAGCTCCGTGGAGCGGCGCAGCAGCTCCGCCGGGTCCTCGATCGACTCCAGGTCGAAGAATCGTTCCGGCTCGGGTTCGGCGGACTGCGGCTCGAACAGCAGCTGTACCGGACGCAGGCGCCTGGTGGGCTCGGACGACTCTGGGGAGTCGGGCATGGACGGACACCTCCGGGTTTCGGGTGGGGGTGGGGGAAATCTGCTCCGGGCTGCGCCGCCCGGTCGTGGCCGCCGTCCATTGTCTCGCGGCGGGGGCCCGTAGCGGAACGGTGCGCACGCGAGCGCTATTCCCCGGCGCACGCCGGGCGCGCGACTCGTGCGCCGCGCTTCCGGATCGCATGCGAACCGGTTGTCCGGGTGCGCCCGGTGCACCCGGTGCGCCCGGGCTGCCCGACGAAGCCGAGGCAGCCGACGAAGCCGATGAAGCCGACGAACCGGAGAGAACCCCCATGCGTGTGAGAAGAGGCCTGACGGCCCTCGCCCTGTCCGTCCTGTCCCTGCTGGGCGCCCTGCTCACGGTCGCCGCCTCCGTCGCCCCGCCCGCCGCGGCCGCCGAGACGGCGCTGGTGGTCACCGGGGAGCCGAGCGCCCCCGGCGGCGCCTCGACGGCGACCTGCCCGGCCGGCACCCACCTGACCGGCGGCGGCTACCGGCTCCAGCCCGACGCGGACGGTCCGGTGCGCGCCGACGGCCCCACCGCCGACGCGCGCGGCTGGAGCGCGCAGGCGGAGCGGGGGTCGGTGGTGGCCTACGCCGTCTGCGAGACCGAGGACTGACCCCGGCGGCCGGCCGGACGGGCCTCAGCGCAGGTGGACCCGGTGGCGGCTCAGGTGCTCCAGCACCTCGTGGTTGGCCTCCCAGCCGTCCGGAAAGGCCACCGGGACGCCCAGCTGCACCGGCTCGGTCGCGGGGTGCTCGTCCAGCAGCTCGGCGATCCCGGCCCGGGCCACCACGATGCAGGCGTGCCGGTGCCGGGAGGCGAGCACGCAGAGCCGGCCGGTCTCCAGGTGGAAGGCGGTCGCGTCGGGGCGCCCGGAGAGCGGGTGCAGCACCACGGTGACGTCGTACTCGCGGCCCTGCAGGCGGTTGGCGGTGTCCACCGTGACGGCCGGACCGGCCGCGCCGTCCACCGGCACGCCCGCCTTGAGCAGGGCCGCGCGCACGGCCGCCGCCTGGTCCCGGTGGGCGGTGCCGACGGCGACCCGGTCCGCGGTGAGCGGGGCCTCGCCCTGCTCGGAGTGGGCGGTCAGGCCCCGCTCCAGCAGTCGGCGGACGGTGGCCGCGACGGCCGCCACGGCCTGCGGGTCGGTCCGTACGGTGTGCCGGGCGGGCAGTTCCAGCAGGGCCCAGCCGTGCTCGGCGGCCCGGTCGATCACCGCGTCCAGCGCCGAGCCGTCCGGGCGGACGGCGGCCGTCAGCCGGCGGTCGTCCGGGCCGGTGCCGGAGCGGAACGGCGTGTACGGGTAGAAGGCCCGCGAGATCAGCGGCGCGGCGCTGGCGGGCAGCCGCCAGGAGACCGGCAGCCGGTGCGGCTCGATCTCCGGGTTGTGCGCCAGCATGGTGACCACCGCGCTGCCGGACGGGTCGTACGACAGCCCGGCCCACTGCTCGGTGCCGACCACGGTGAACGGGTCCAGCTGGCCCGGGTCGCCGACGAACAGCGCCCGCTCGAACAGCCGGGCCACCGCGAGCAGGGCGTCCGAGCGCATCTGGTACGCCTCGTCGACGATCGCGTGCCGCCAGGGCGCCTCCGTCCGCACCCACTGCCACTTGGCCGAGGTGGAGATCACCACGTCGTGCTCGACCAGGTCGGCGACCTTGTCGGAGGGCGTGACGTTGGCGTGCTTCAGCACCTCCGGGCCGGGCCGGGAGTCCGCGGCGTGCAGCCGGCCGATCGTCAACTCCGGTGCCTTCTCGGCCAGTCGGCCCACCAGGTCGTCCACCTGGCCGTTGGTCTGGGCGACGATCATCAGCCGCTCGCCGGCGCCGACCAGCTCGCGGGCGGCCCGCACCACGAGCGTCGACTTCCCGGCACCGGGCGGGGAGTCCACCACCACGCCGCGCGGGGCGCCGGCCGGCGGACGGACGGTGGCCGCCAGGATCCGGGCCACCGCGGCGTCGGCGGCCGCGCCCGGGGCCTGCTCGGGGATCGAAGTGGTCATCACTCCCACTCCTCGGAGACGGACGGGGCGGGTACGGGCGCGGCGCCGGGCGGGCCGCCGTGGGTCCAGGGGGTGTCGTCCGGCTCGGGCAGCGGCGCGGACTGGCGCACCGTCAGCTCGAACAGGGTGAAGGTGACCGGCTCGCCGGGCTCGGGCAGGCTGCCCGGCTCCGGCTCCTTCCTGCGGCCCATGCCGGAGAGCACCCGCAGGGTGAGGGTGCCCTCGGCGGTGTCCACCGCGACGATCTCGGCCTTCTGCGGGCTCGGGCCGTGCACCCGGTGCACCTCCCGGCCGAGGTCCGCGTGCGGGCGGTCGGCGGTGCGCAGGGTGACCAGCGGGCGCGGCTTGGGGGAGCGGCCGGTGGTGTCCCAGTCCGGCACCACCTCCGTCACCACGCCGCTGAACGCCTCGCCGGACAGCCGGTGCTCGGCCATCGCCAGCGGGTCGTCCAGCGCCTCCTGGACGTCCAGGCGGGCCTGCTCGCGCTCGCGCTGGGCGAGCTTGCGGGCGGCGGTGACGGCGTCGTCCTGCCGGGGCTGCGGCGGCTCGCCGGCCGCCAGCCGGTCCCGGTGGCTGGTGTAGGACCAGCGGTCGCCCGTCCAGCGCTCCGCCAGGTGACCGGCCGGCGGCAGGGCGCGCAGCAGGTCCAGGCCCTGCCAGACGTCCCGCCAGGTGGGCAGCAGGACCGACGCCAGCGCCTCCTCCAGCGCCGTCACCGCCGCCCGCACGGCCGCCCGGGCGCGCGCGGCGGCGGCCTCGTCGCGCTGCTCGGCGCTGTGCTGCAGGGCGCCCACGGCGGAGTCGTAGCGGGTGATCGCCGGGGCCAGCACGAACTCGTCGAAGCGCGGGTCGGTGGCCGGGCCGGCCGGCGGGTGCAGCAGCTGCCCCCGGTCGTCCCGGGCGGACTCGGCCAGCTCGGCCGCCCGCCCGCCGGTCAGGCCGTCCGGCGGGCGGTGCCAGGCGAGCCGGGCCGCCAGGTGCTGGTCCTCCAGGTGGCTCTGGCCGGTCGCCCAGTGCCGGGCGAGCAGGCCGGTCATCGGCAGCAGCAGCGAGGAGCCGGGCACCTGGGCGCGGTCGGTGAGGTGGGTCAGCCAGCGGCCGAGCAGCGGCACCCGGACCGGCGCCGGGTACGGGCCCGGCTCCTCGTCCTCGGCGGTGCGGCGGAAGCGGGTCGAGCGGCCGATCAGGGCCAGGTGGTGCACGCCCGCGCCGTTCGGCACCACCAGCTGCGGGGCGTCCGCGCACAGCTCGCGGAACACCTGGGTCTTCTCGCCGGTCTCCGGGTCCTTCTCGGAGCCCTCGATCTGCTCGACGTCCTCGGCGAAGGACTCCAGGTAGGGCAGCAGGTCGGCGGCCAGCTCGGCCAGGAAGTCGAACCGCAGGGTGCGGTTGAGCGGCTGCGGCACCAGGTGCAGCCGGGGCGCGTCCCGGTCGGTGCCGAGCATCACCGCGAGCGGCGCGCCGGACTCGCCGGCGGCCGTCAGCGGGACCAGCACCATCGGGCGGTCGGACAGGTGCCGGTGCCGGACAGTGGCCAGCGGCTCGGCCCGGCCGCTGCGGACGGCCTCCAGCCGGGCGAGGGTGGTGAGCAGGCTCATGCGCGAGCCCCTTGGTTTTCCGCCCCCACGGCGCCGGCGCCCAGGGCTTCGGCGCGCAGGGCGGCCGCGTAGGCCAGGCGCTCGGCGGCGTCGTCCGCGCCGTCCAGGTCCTCGCTCTTGGTGCCGGCGGCGGCCAGCGCCTCGGCGACCGTACGGATGCTGCCCAGCTCGCCGCGCACGCCCCGGCCGAGCTGCTCGACCCGGTCGTCGCAGCGGGCCCGGGCGCGGCAGTGGAAGCCGAGTTCGCAGGTGGAGAGGCAGTCCGGGCTGTAGGCGGCGGGCACCGCCTCGACCGAGGCGGCCAGCTGTTCGGTGGTCCGGGCCGGCGCGCCGTCCTCGTCGGCGGCCAGGTCGAAGTCGGCGTCCGCCGGCAGCGCCGCCAGCAGCCGGCCGATGCCGGTCATCCGGCCCAGCTGGCGGCGGGTGGTGGCCAGTTCGCGGCGGACGTCCACGGCGACCGCGGTCGGCCGGTTGCCGAAGTCCTTCGGGCAGACCAGCAGCACGCTGGTGCGCGGGCTGCCCGGCAGCCGCTGCTCGGTGTACGGGTCCTCGGCGAGCGGCCGCCCGGCCGCCGCGGCGGCGAGCCGCTGGAGCGCCAGCACGTACACGGCGGCCTGCCGGGCGGCGGCGCCCACCTTGGCCGGGTCGGCGCCGCCGTCCAGCACCGGGAAGGACTTGATCTCGACCACCGTGCACCGCCCGCCGTGCACCACCAGCGCGTCCGGCTCCAGGTAGGCGGTGCTGCCGGCCACCCCCAGGCGCAGCATCGGGTGGTCCAGCAGCGTCCAGGCCTCCGGGTCGGCGGCGGCCAGGGCCAGCGCCTCGGCCGTCCGGTCGGCGCGCACGGCCGGGCCCGAGCGGTGCAGCAGGTCCGGCACCAGGAGCGGGGCGTGGCCGTCCGCCGGGAGGCCCAGGTGGTGGCGGAGCGGCTCCAGCAGCGGGGCGTAGCCGTCGGCCTTCAGCCGGGACTCGAAGATCACGCCGCGGGCGATGGCGAAGGGGGACTGGCCGAAGGGGGCCGGGCGGCCGAGCCGGGCCGCCAGCACCGACTTGTCCACCCCGGCCGCGTCGAGCACGGCGCGGCGGTGGCAGCCCGGGTTGGCGGCCAGCGCGGCGAGGGAGCGGGCGTTCAGACTGCGCTGCGGGGCCGGTCCGCGCAGCTCCGCGAGCCGCTGGGCGAGCGGCTCAGCGGGCCCGCGCGGCGGGACGTTCGTCGAGACGTTCATGGTGCGGCCCAGTGTCGCATCCGGGTCCGACAACGCGGTGCGGACCGGCCGTTGGAGAGGCGGTCCGCGGCCGGAACCGGCCGTCCGCCGCCCCCGGTCCGCAGCCGGAACCGGACACCTGCCGCCCCCGGTCCCGCGGCCGCCGGGACGGGCCCCTCGATCGTGGTCGCCGCCCGGGTGGGGGATCATGGAGCCCGGTGCTCAATGGTGAGACCGACCGACCGTTGCCACCGCCCCGTCGCTAGGAGTCCCCATGCCCGCCCGCATCGTGCTGGTCCGCCACGGCGAGACCGAGTGGTCCGCCACCGGCCGCCACACCGGCCGCACCGACATCCCGCTGACCGAGGAGGGCCGGGCGATGGCCCGGGCCCTCGGCGCCCGCCTCGCCAAGGCCCCCTGGAACGGGCTGCCGGACGCGCTCGTCTACACCAGCCCGCTCGGCCGGGCCAAGGAGACCTGCGAGCTGGCCGGCTTCGGCGACCGCGCGGTGGAGCGTCCGGAGCTGATGGAGTGGGACTACGGCCGGTACGAGGGCCGCACCGGCGCGGACATCCGCTCCAGTGACCAGCCCGGCTGGCTGATCTGGCGCGACGGGGTGCCCGGCGGCGAGAAGCTCTCCGAGGTGGCCGCCCGGGTGGACGCCTTCCTGGCGGGCCTCAACGAGGAGCACGGCGTCCCCGCCCCGGACACCACCGTGATGCACTGCGCCGACCGGGACGTGATCCTGTTCGCCCACGGCCACCTGCTGCGCATCCTCACCGCCCGCTGGCTGGGCCTGCCGCCCGAGTACGCCCAGCGGTTCAAGCTCGGTACGGCCGCGCTGTGCGTGCTGTCCTGGGAGTACGGAGCCCCGGCGGTGGAGGTCTGGAACGACCTGTCCCACCTGGAGGGCCTGGCCGCCGGGCACTGAGCCGGCTGTGCCGGGCGGCTCCGGGGCCCGTCGAGGCTAGGCCGGGCGGCGGGGCTCAGGCGGCCGCCGCCCGGTCGTAGTCGGTCAGGAACCGGCGCACCTCGGGCACCGCGACGTGCGGGCGCAGCCGCCCGGCGGTGTCCGCGAGCATGCTCCGGATCCGGGCCGAGCGGACGGCGCCGAACAGCGCGACGGCGGCCGAGCCGTGGTGCGCCGCCCCCGCCAGGTCCCCGCGGCCGAGCCGGTCGTGGGCCAGCTCGGCGGTGTACAGCACCCGGTTGCGGACGAAGTGCGGCTTCTGGAGCGCTATCGCCAGCCCGGCCTGCTCGCTGGCGCGGTCCCAGTCGCCGAGCGCCGACCAGCACTGCGACTGGAGGCCGGCGATCTCGGCCTCGCCGAAGAAGGACATCCACTCCGGGTCCCGCCCGCCGGGGCCCCGGTCGAAGAGGGCGTACGCCCGGCCGAGCGCTCGCTCGCAGGAGACGCGGTCCTGGAGCAGCGCCCAGGCGCCGGCCTCGCGCATGGCCAGCAGGGCGAGCAGCCGCTCGGAGCCCAGGCCCCGGGCGGCGACCTGCCCGGCCTGGGCGGCGCGCAGCGCCTCGCGCGGGCGGCCGGCGTCCCGGGCCAGGAAGGCGCTGTTGCAGAAGACGTGCGCCTCCAGGGCGGAGTCCCCGGCCATCCGGGCGGTGGCGAGCGCCTCGGAGTAGAACGAGCGGGCGTCCGCGAGCCGGTTCGAGTCGTGGGCCAACCAGCCGACGGAGATGGCGAGTTCGCCCGCCCCGGTCTGCAGCCGGCGTTCCGTCTCCGGGCTGTACTCGCACTCGTTGAGCAGCACGTACGCGTTGCGCAGCGACCGCCCGGCGAGCTCGTACAGGGCGTCGGCGCCGTGCGCGTCGTCGGCCAGCCGGATCTCCCGGACGGCCTGTTCCACGCCGAGCACCTCGGCGGCGCCGACCCGGCGCAGCGGCCCCACCGGCCCGGGCCGGCCGGGCACCATCGGTTCGCCGCCGAGCAGCGACGGCGCGGTGAACTCCGCACCGGGGAAGGCGCCTTGGCCGGCGAGCGCACCGGGGGCGCCGTCGGCGCCGGCCTGCCGGCCGGCCGCCGAGGCCGGTCGGTCGATGCCGACCACGGAGGCCAGCGCGGTGGTGCCGCCGGCCAGGAACGTACGGCGACGCACGTCGTCGTTCTCCTCGTCGAGATTGGGCGATCCATCGGGCCCCCTGGGCACCGTCCCGCGGCTCGGCCACGGGTGCCCGTCCGGTGCGGCTGGATCCGTGTACGGCGAGGCAGCGTACGGGAGTTGAGTGGAGAGAGGTGAGCGCGGGGCGGGCGGGGGCGGGAACGTCGGGTGGAGCGGAGGGGGTTCGCTCCACCCGACGGACCGGTCCGCCGGGCGGCGGCGGACGGAGGTCCGGGGGGCGAAGCCGAGGTCGGTGAGCGCGCGGTCCGGCCACATGTGCCGGAACACCCGCTCGTAGGCGTAGTTGGGGCAGCGGATCTCACCGGACTCGACCCGCCCGACGTACCGGGCGTCGCAGGACACGTGCTCGCCGATCTCGCGGGCGGCCCTGCGGACGGCCGTGGCGAACTCGCCGGGAGAGCGGTCGCCGCGCAGTGCGCGCATCACGGCGTTGGGGGACGGACGGTTCGGCTCGGCCGGTGGGGTGGCTGCCATGGCGCCGAGAGTACTCGGAGTCACCGAGCGGACACATTCGGTTGGTGGGACATATCGTGTCAACCCCGGGTAAAAAGGGCGATGTTGCGGGGTATCCGCCATGAAATGCCATGCCTTGCTGTAATGCGCCCCGTGGCCTGCGCCACGACCCCCGCGTTGTCCTGGTACGAGGAAGAAGCCCACGCCGTCGCCCGGCCCGTCCCAGCCGGGTGGCCCCTCCCAACGGCTGTGCTTCCGGACCCGACGAGGTACAGGAGAGCCCATGATGGCCACCGGACTGCCGCAGTACCGACCCGTCCCCGGGGGAGTGCTCGCCGGCGCGGCCCCCGCCCTGCTCCCCGAACCCGCCGACGACCGGCTCTCCGGCCGGGGACCGGTCGAAGGCGGCCGCCTCCCCCGCGGCGGCCACCGGCGCGAGCGCACCGTCCCCGAGGAGGGCGCCGTCGTCAGCGCCTGCGACACCGTGACCGTCGCCCTGCGGCACGGCCTGGAGGCCGTCGACATCCTGAGACTGCGCCGCGCCTGCGGAGTCGTCCTGCAGAGCCGCAACGGCAGCACCGTCTCCTTCCTCGTCCCAGCCGGCACCTGGGAGACCTGGCACCTGCCCGGCAGCTCCTGTACCGCGGGCGCCCTGCTGCCCGCCGCCACCGACCCGCGCTGGGTGATCCCGCCCTCCGGCACCGGCCGCACCGCCCGCCCCACCGACGCCTGGGTCCTCCGATCCGCCCTCTGCGAGGCCGCCTGCACACTCACCGCGGGCGGCCTCGGCCCGTTCTAGCGGGCGTGCCGCGCGGACCCCGCCGGGCCAGTCGACCTCCGGCCGGGCCCCCGTGGCACGCCCCTGACCAGCGGACGTCCCCCGGCGGCGGCGATAATGGCCGCCATGGGACGAAGCAGCAGAGCCGCACGCGGACCGGAACCCGAGGCCACCACCGGACCGGGCGGACGCACCCACGCCCAGGGCCCGCTCAGCCGCCCCGTCGGCTCCGGCCTCGCCGAGCTGCGCCCCGACCGCGACCGCCCCGCCGCCTGGTCGCTGCTGATCGACGGCGCCCCGCAGTCCCTCGTCGACCTCGCCGACCCCACCCGCCTCGGCTTCGAGTACCAGCGCCGGCTCGGCCACCTGATCGACCTGGTCGCCCCGCCCGGCCGCCCGCTCACCGTCCTGCACCTCGGCGGCGGCGCCCTCACCCTCGCCCGCTACACCGCCGCGACCCGGCCGCGCTCCCGCCAGCAGGTCGCCGAGATCGACACCGCGCTCACCGAACTCGTCCGCGCCGAACTCCCCCTGGAACGCGGCTGGCAGATCAAGGTGCGCGGCGCGGACGCCCGCGGCGTGCTGGAACGCACCCCCGAGGACAGCGTCGACCTGGTGATCACCGACGTCTTCTCCGGGGCCCGCACCCCGGCCCACTGCACCACCGTCGAGTTCACCACCCTCGCCGCCCGCGCCCTCGCCCCCGGCGGCTGGTACGCCGCCAACATCGCCGACGGCGGCGCCCTGCCCTTCGCCCGCTCCCAGGTCGCCACCCTCGCCGCGGTCTTCCCCGAGCTCTGCCTGATCGCCGACCCCGCCGTGCTGCGCGGCAAGCGCTTCGGCAACCTCGTCCTGGCCGCAGCCCACACCCCGCTGCCGATCGCCGAACTCACCCGCCGCGCCGCCTCCGACCCCGCCCACGCCCGGGTCGAACACGGCCGCGCCCTCACCGACTTCGCGGCCGGCGCCGTCCCGGCGACGGACGCCACGGCGGCCCCGTCCCCGGAACCGCCGCCGGGGGTGTTCCGCTGACGGGCCGCTCGTCGCGGTAGGGGGTTCGGCGGTCCTGCGGGTGCTTCTCCGCACCGCTTCTCCGCGCCCGCTCCGCCGGCCGTAAAACCGTTTGCAGGCGACCGAGTCGCGGCCGACAATGGCGCTGCCGTCCGGCCAGCGACCCGAGGGGGCGTCATGGAGATCAGACCGGCCCGGCCGGAGGAGGCCGCGCTGCTCACCGGCATCGCGCTGCGGTCCAAGGCGTACTGGGGCTACGACGAGGCGTTCATGGCCGACTGCCGGGCGGAGCTGACCGTGGACGCCGGTGTGATCGAGCGGTCGGCCACGGCGGTGGCCGAGGACGACGGGCGGGTCCTGGGCTTCGTCTCGCTCTCCGGGGCGCCGCCGACCGGGTCGCTGGACCTGCTCTTCATCGAGCCCGAGTCGATCGGCCGTGGCGTCGGCCGCGCGCTGTTCGAGCGGGCGAGGGGCCTGGCCGTGGCACTCGGCCTGTCTCGGCTCGTCATCGAATCCGACCCGAACGCCGAGCCGTTTTACCTCGCGATGGGCGCCATCCGGATCGGCGCCGTCCCGTCCGGTTCGATCCCGGGACGCGAACTCCCGCTGCTGGCCGTGGACCTGGCCACGCCTTAGGTGGGGGTGGAGCGCTGCCGCCCGGCCCTGGGCCCGGTGACCGGAGGCGTCCCGCCGCCTTCTCGCGGCTGCGCAGCGTCCCCATGCCTACGGGGCGGTCCGCCGCGGCCGGGGCCGCTCAGTGGCCGCGTGGCAGTCCGCGGTGCTTGCACATGGCCGCTCCGGTGAGCAGGAGTCCGGCGGCGATGGGGACGAGGACGGCGGTCGCGGTGGCGGAGCCGTCTCCGGAGCCGGCCGCCGTGGCGGTGTCGGCGATGGCCGTCGTCTTGGGCGTGCTGTCGTGATCCGGCGCGGGGGTGGCGGTGGAGTCCGCCGTGCTGCCGGCTTCGGCGGTGGGTCCGCCCTCGTCGACGGCGGTGGCCGCCTCCTGGAGCAGGGGTTCCGTCGCGGCCTCGCGCTGCCGGGGGACGGTGGAGAGGGCGCCGCCGCGGTGCCGGGTGGCGGAGGGCGGGTCGGCGGGTTCGCCCTCGCGGGAGGCGCGGGGGCCGTCGGGCCGGGCCTGGGCGGGGACGGTGCCGAGCAGGCCGGAGGCGAGCGCGAAGGCGTCGGGGACGGCCGCCCGCTGACCGGGCAGGGGCAGGCCGCCGGCCCGGATGCGTTCCTGGAGGGTGCCGCCGACGGCCCCGGCGACGCCGGTGATCCCGCCGGCGGGGCCGTTGCCGGTCGGCTCCCCGGCGGGCCCGGGGGAGCGGCCCGGCGGTCCGGACCCGACGGGACGTTCGGCTGACTGCCCGTCGAGGGCGGGTCCGTCGAGTACCGGCCTGTCGAGCACCGGCCGGTCGAGTGCCGGTGCGGCCTGCAGCGCGCGGCGGACGGTGGGCCGGGCCGGGTCCGGTACCGGGTCGGCGGTGGCCGCGTACGCCCCGGGGGCGCCGAACCCCCAGAGCTGTGCGAGCAGGGCCCCGGCGGCCGCGAGGGCCCGGGGGCGGGGCAGCCGCCGGGCGATCCCGCGGCGGGCGCCGGCGACGCCGCGCGGGGCGCCGCGGGGGACGGGTTCCTGGGGCTTGGTCGCGTGATTGGCTCGCACGTGAATCGAGAACGAGCGGCCGGGCGGTGAGGTCACGCCCGCCGTCACGGACAGTCATCGTACGGGTGGCCCCGGGCCTGTTCTCCCGGGGCCACCGACCGGGTGGCGGTCAGGAGTTGGGGCGCAGGGTCCAGGTGACCGTCATCACGCCGGTGACGGCTCCGTCGGCGCGGGTGATCTCGACGGTGACCGGGAACTCGGGGCGGCCGCCGGCGTCCAGCTCGGCGACGACCTCGGCGGCCGGGCGGCCGAGCAGTGCGGTGGCGGTGACCTCGCCCATGGCCAGCTTCTTGTACGCGATCTCGGCGTTCACGGCGAGCGGCACGGCCCGGGACAGCTGGTCGCCGAAGGCGGCGAGCACGATGCAGCCGCTGGCGGACTCGGCCAGCGTGAACATCGCGCCGGCGTGCGGGCCGCCGACGTGGTTGTGGTACGCGGGCTGGTCCGGGAGGCGGAGCACGGCGCGCTCCGGGGTGGTTTCCAGGTACTCCAGCTTGAGGGTGTGCGCCATCGGCACGGTGGAGTCGAGCATCTGGCCGATCGTGGGAGTGGTCATGGCGACGATGTTACTAGTCGGTAGCTTCTGGGGGCAGGGGTCGCCGCAAAGCCGATCCGGCGGGCGCGTGTGAGGGAGCGCACACGCGGACGAGGGGGCGCGTGCGCAGCTGAGGCCGTGTCCGGCTGAGGCGGTGTTCGACCGAGGCCGTGTTTGACCGAGGGAGGCGAAAACGCCTGAGGGGCCGATCTCTTGAAGAGATCGGCCCCTCAGGCTCTGGGGTGAGTGACGGGACTCGAACCCGCGGCCACCTGGACCACAACCAGGTGCTCTACCAACTGAGCTACACCCACCATCTGTCCGGCCCGTTCCCGCTCTCGCGTTCCCGTTCCGACAGGAAGAACTCTACAGGATCCGAGAGGGTGCTCGCGCCAGGGTTTCGCTCCGGCGAACGCGGGCACCTTCCCGGTCCCTCCGACAGGGGTCCGCCGGGCGGCTCCGGGCGATTCCGGGGTGGGCCGCCCGGGGCGGGCCCGGGCTCAGCCCGCCGGGGCCTGGTACTTCCCGGCGATCGCCCGCGCGGTGTCGGCGTCCGGGCCGGGCTGCGGGACGAACACCGCCTCGCGGTAGTACCGCAGTTCGTCGATGCTCTCCCGGATGTCGGCGAGCGCCCGGTGGTTGCCGCCCTTCTGCGGGCTGTTGTAGTACGCCTTCGGGTACCAGCGGCGGGCCAGCTCCTTGATCGAGGAGACGTCCACGATCCGGTAGTGCAGGTGCTTCTCCAGGGCCGGCATGTCCCGGGCCAGGAAGCCGCGGTCGGTGGCCACCGAGTTGCCGCACAGCGGGGTCTTCCCGGCCTCCGGCACGTGCTCGCGCACGTAGGCGAGCACCCGCTCCTCGGCCTCGGCCAGGGTCACGCCCTGCTCCAGCTCCTCCAGCAGCCCGGAGGCGGTGTGCATCTCGCGCACCACCTCGGGCATGTTCGCCAGCGCCTCGGCCGGCGGCCGGATGATGACGTCCACGCCCTCGCCGAGGATGTTCAGCTCGGAGTCCGTCACCAGCACCGCGACCTCGACCAGGGCGTCCTGGTCGAGGTCGAGGCCGGTCATCTCACAGTCGATCCATACCAAACGGTCATTCACACAACTCACCCTACGGCGCGATCACGCGCCGCGGGGACCGGTGGAGCCGAGCGGGGTGCCTCGGCCTGGTGCTCCTCCGGTCCGTCGTGCGTGCCGTGGCCGTCCGGGTGCTCGTCCTCCCGGCCGGTCAGGACCGTGTGGCCGTCCCGTCCGGTCCGGACCTCGCGCGCCGCCC
Organism: Kitasatospora sp. NPDC056800; assembly: GCF_042789775.1. Classification (NCBI taxonomy): domain Bacteria; kingdom Bacillati; phylum Actinomycetota; class Actinomycetes; order Kitasatosporales; family Streptomycetaceae; genus Kitasatospora; species Kitasatospora sp. NPDC056800. The sequence continues at coordinate 28,366 of NZ_JBHUAL010000086.1, forward strand.
GGGCGCCCTCGGGCGCGGGCCGGCCGGCCTGGCCGCGGACCTGCGGAGCCCGGGCCTGGCGGCCGCGGAGCTCGCCCGGGCCGGAGCCCGGCTGCCCGGCCGGGGCCGGCATCCGTCCGGTGGCCGCGCCGTGGCCGCGCCCGGCCGAACCGGGGTCGTCCGCGGGCCGCTCGGCCGCGCTCCGGTGCCCCTGGCCCTGACCGCGCACCCCCGGCTGGGGGAGGCCGTCCTCCGCCGCCGCGTGCTCGGCGGTGCGCGGCGGACGACCGGTCCCCGACCCGGCCTGCGGCGGAACCACCGGCGGCCGCAGCGGACCACGCCCAGCCGCACCCTGCTGCCCGGGGTGCGACTGCTGCGAGGCCTGCTGGTGCGGGTACGGCTGACCGCCGCGGGCGTGGAAGGCCTGGCCGGTCGGCGTCCCGACCTGGCCCGGACCGAACCCGCCGGGCTGGCCGTGGCCGCCCGGCTGCCCGTGCTGGCCGTGCGGCACCGGCTGTCCGTGCGAGCCGACCGGGAGCGGCGCGCCCGGACCGGCCGGGAACGGCTGCCCCGACGGCATGCCGTGGGCCCCGCCGAACAGCGGACCGCCCGCCGGGACGACCGCGCCCGCCGGGTGCGGGATCGCTCCGGACAGCCGCAGGTCGCCGAGCGCACCGGCCGGCGCGGTCGGCTGCTGACCGGGACGGCGGGCCCGGTAGCTGGTCCGGTACGCGGCCGGGGAGACCCCGAGCTGGCGGCGGAAGTGCCCGCGCAGCGCCACCGGCGAACGGAACCCGCACCGGCGCGCGACGTCGTCCACCGACAGTTCCGAGGTCTCCAGCAGCCGCTGCGCCTGGAGCACCCGCTGGGTGATCAGCCACTGCAACGGCGCGCTGCCGGTGAGCGTGCGGAACCGCCGGTCGAAGGTGCGCCGGCTCATGTACGCGCGAGCCGCCAGCACCTCGACGTCGAACTGCTGGTTGAGGTTCTCCAGCGCCCAGGTGACCACCTCGGCCAGCGGGTCGTTGCCGATCTCTTCAGGTAAAGACTGATCGATGTACTGGGCCTGTCCTCCGCCGCCGCGGCGGCTCGGCACCACCAGGCGGCGGGCCAGCGCGTTGGCAGCCTCGGCGCCGTGGTCGCTGCGCACCACGTGCAGGCACAGGTCGATGCCGGCGGCGGTGCCGGCCGAGGTGAGCACGTCGCCGTCGTCGACGAACAGCTCGCGCGGGTCGACGTGGACCCGCGGGTAGCGCTTGGCCAGCGTCGGCGCGTACATCCAGTGGGTGGTCGCCGGGCGGCCGTCGAGCAGGCCGGCGGCGGCCAGTACGAAGGCGCCGGTGCAGAGCCCGATGATCCGGGCGCCCTCGTGGTGGGCCTTGCGCAGGGCGGTGATCGCCTCGACCGGCGGGGGCTGGGAGATCGAGCGCCAGGCCGGTACGACGATCGTGCCGGCCCGGGCGAGCGCCTCCAGGCCGTACGGCGCGGAGAGGGTCAGTCCGCCGGTGGTGGCCAGCGGGCCCTCCTCGCCGGCGCAGACCAGCAGGCGGTAGCGGGGCACCCCGGCGTCCTGGCGGTCCACGCCGAAGACGGAGAGCGGGATGGAGCTCTCGAAGATCGGGGCGCCGCCGAAGATCAGCACCGCGACGGTCTCCCGGCGGCGCCGGCCGGACAGCTTGCGCGGGGCGGAGGCCGTCACCGGGGTCGGGGAGCCGTTCGCGCCGGGCCCGCCGTGGCCCAGCGGGCCGTGGCCGGAGCCGAGCGCGAGGCCGCCGAGCGGACCGCCGCCCGGCCCGGCGGCGACGGTGCCGCCGCCGTTCGGGCCCGGGGTGCCGCCGCCGTAGCCGGGGTGGCCGGAATGACCGGGGTGACCGAGCTGGCCGCCGTAGCCCGGGTGGCCGGAATGGCCGGGGTGGGCGGGATGTCCCGGGTGGCTGGAATGGCCCGGGTGCTCGCCGCCGTAGTTCTGGCCGGGACTGACGGGTCCTCGGCTGACGGGTTGTCCGCCGAAGGCCGGCTGGCCCCCGTAGGCGGGCTGTCCTCCGTAGGATGCCGCCGCGCCGTGGTCCGCCGTGGCCGGCGCCGCGCCGGGGCCGATGCCGGTGCCCGCCCCGGGGGAGGGCACCGCGGAGTACGAGGAGTGCGAGGCGGCGCCCGGGGTGCCGGAGGTGCGGGTGGTGGCGATCGCGGCGGTGCCAGTGCTTCTCGCGGACCGACCCGAGCTGCCGGCCGCCGCCTGGCCGCTGTCAGGACCCGCGTCGCTCCTGCTCACCCTGCTCAAGGCGCTCAAGCCCCCTCGGTGGTGTGGTGTGGGTGGTGCGGCACTGCTGGCCAAGATCGAAATCTATCGGGTGGACCATTGCCGTTGTGACAAGTTCACCATCCGACGCTATGTCGACATGGCAATTTGGCGTGATGCATTCGATCACGAAGCGTGGCACCCGTCGACCTTTCTGGGAAGAGGGCCGGGGCAACGGTGGCTGGTTGTCGCGGGACGGTTCCTGGGGCGTCCGGCTCCGGTGCGCCCGGCCGGCTGGTCTGGGCTGCGGATTTGCCCAAGCGGGAGGGATCGGCGCGAAATTGACCGAAAATCGGCGGTGCACGAGGGGGCGCACGGGGAGAAGTCGTGCGCCTCCCAGGCTTCATCCGGCCAAGCCTGGGACGGCGGAACCGGGAACCGGAGCACCGGGTTACGGTCCTGCCGTGAACACCAACAGCCGGCTCGAACGGGCCAACGACAACGCCGCCGCCTTCTGGCTCGCCCAAGCCCGCGTCCACGGCTGGCAGTCCCGCACCCGCCCGGGGCTGACCGCGGTCCGGTGCGCCCGGACCCCGGACGACGCGCACCGCATCGTGGTGACCCGCCCCTACGACGAACCGGCCGCCGTGGAGCAGGAGTTGGCGGAGCTGATGGCCGATTGGTCGACCATACGCTGCACCGTGGAGGACCCGTACGACGGGCTCGACCTCACCGGCCTCGGCGCCACCCGGATGCCGCTCATGCCGGTGATGGTCCGGGACCCGGGACCGGTCGAGGGAGCGACCACCGACCTGCCCGTGGTCTCGGAGGCGCACGGGGGCGGCGTCCTGACGGTCGATGAGGCGCGGGACGGCGACAGCTTCGCCCTGGTCGAGCGGACGATCGTGGAGGGCTTCCCGCTGCCCGCCCGACAGCCCTGGGTCCGGGGCGAGGCCCTCCCGGAGCGACTGCTGGACGTACCCGGCTGGCGGGGCTGGCTCGGCCGCGTCGACGGTGCGGTGGCGGGCACCTGCCTCACCTATGACGACGGCCAGGCAACCGGCGTGTACTGGGTCGCGACCCTGCCCGACCGGCGCGGCCGGGGCGCGGCCCGCGCCGTCCTCCGGACCGCCCTGGCCCACGCGCACCCGGACCGCCCGGCCACCCTGGTCGCCACCGCGCTCGGCGAACCGCTCTACCGCAAGCTCGGGTTCGTCGAGCAGGCCCGCACCTGCTGGTGGACCCGTACGGCGGCGGTGGCGGCGACGGCGTAGCCGGGGCGGCGGGTGGAGTCGGTGGGGCGGGTGGAGTCGGTGGGGCGGGCGAACGGCTGACGGCGGCGCGGGGGCGGGCAGGGGGGCGGCAGGGGCGGTGGGGGAGCGGGGCCGGAGCGGGGCAGGGAAGTAGGGGGCGGGGAAGCGGAGGGGGCTCGGGCGGGGTGTGGCCGAGGCGTTACCGGGCGGCCGCCACGGCGGCCGCGGACGACGCCGCGGACGAGGCCGCAGGGGGCACGGCGGCAAAGGCGGTCCGGGCGGGGACGGCGCCGTCGGGCCCGCTGCCGAGGGGCTTCGGACGGACGGCTCCGGCCGCGGCGCCGGCCGCGGCCGGTGCGGGGCGGAGGCCGTCCGCGGCCGGACCCGGTCTGCTCCCCGCCCTGGTCCCGGAGCCCGGGCCGGTCTCCGGACGGGCCTCGGCGATCAGGGCAAACCCGCCGGATCGGTTTCGGACACCCGGCCCACCTGCGGCGGTGGCGGTCCCGGCGGTCCCGGCGGCCGCGGGAACGGATGCACTCGGGCCGTCCACGGCGGCCACCGCGGGACGTGCGCCGGACCGTGCGCCGACCAGCGCCGTCGCGTGAACCGGTGCTCCCGCCGCGGCCTTCCGGAGCGGCCCGCCGGAGCGGACGTCCGGCCGCGGCGAGGGCGCGTTCCGCGCGGCGAGGACCTGGCCGACGGCCTCCGGCAGACCGGCCGCCTTCAGCGTCGGCCGGTAGCCGCTCTCCGCCCACGGTCGGCCGTGGTGCAGCCAGACGCTCCGCAGTCCGGTGAGTTCGGCACCGGCGATGTCGGCGGGCGCGTGGTCCCCGATCATCCAGGTGTGCTCGGCCCAGTCCCCGGTGGGGGCGATGCCGCACCGCTGGGCCGCCATCTCGAAGATCAGCGGGTCCGGTTTGACGCAGTCGGCCTCCTCGGAGATGACCCAGCCGTCGACCAGGGGGCCGAGCCCGGTCCGCCGGATCTTCTCCAACTGCGGCCGGGTGCCGCCGTTGCTGACGATCCCCAGCGTCCACCCGGCGGCCCGGGCGACCCGGAGCGCCTCGATGTGCCGGGGCGGGCAGTGGATGTGGGAGTTGATGCCGCGTCGGTAGTGGGCGGTCAGGAAGTCGGCGGAGGCGTCCAGCCCGTAGCGCCGCCGGACCGCCGACAGTACGGTGCTGCGCGGTACGTAGCCGCCGCCGTCGAGGGTGACGAACCAGTCGAGGTCGACCGGCGGGAGGTCGTGCTCGGACAGGAAGTCCTGCGCCCAGGCCCGGTAGGCGGCGTCCCGGGGCAGCAGGGTGTTGTCGAGGTCGAACAGGAGCAGGGACATGCCGAGCATGGTGCCAGCGGCCGCACCTATGCATATGGCAAATGCCAGACGGCGTCGCGAAGCCGTACGCGTTGGCTGAAACGGCCTCCGCACCCCCGTGGCGGGCGGTGAGGCGCGGGCTCACCGGGACTGTCGGGGCAGGTCGGACGTCACGGTTCGCGACGCGCCGCAACGGATCGTCGCCGATCCATGACAGTCCGGTCACGGTGTCCCGTGGGGCTGTTGCGCCGCCCGGTCCGCTCAGTCAAGCTCCAGGGAACCTCCTTTCCGGAGGGGGCGCGATCGCCTGTGGGCGGGGCGCACAGCCTCGGCGGGCGCATCCCCCTTTCGCGGGAACAACGTCGCTCCGGGGCTTCCTCGCTGGGCGGGGCCCCAAGCCCGTCGTACTCTGAAAGGAACAGGTCACATACGGTGCTGCGCGGCGCAGACCGACGTCATCCCGTGGGCGGGCCTGCTGCCCGGGCAGCGTTGTCCTCCTCTCCTGTCGGCCCCTCTCCATCGAAGAGCCGTGAGCCATGGCTGGTTTTGAGCCTCCCCGACCGGTTGAACCGGACACGTCCCGCAGCGTGGACCCGGCCCGCGGGCCTGCCGCCGATCGTTCCGACGGCCGCGCCGAGCTGTGCGCCGACCAGCGCGGCGAGGACGGCCGTGACCACCACAGTGACCGCCTCGGCGACGACCACGACGATCACAACGACCAGGACGGCAGTCACGGTAGTTACGGCAGCCACGGCGACGAACGCGACCGTGGCCATGGCGGCGAACGCGACGGAGGCCGCGGGGACGACAGTGCGGGCGGGTCTGTCGACGGGCCTGCCGACACTGCCGGCGAACGAGCCGACGCGCGCGCCGAGGCCTCGGGCCGCATCCCGGGCGGACGGACGGGCCACGAGCGAGTCGACGACGGCGGCGTCGCCGACGACGCGGAAGGGTTCGAGGCGGCCGGAGCGGCCCGCGCGGCCCGGCCGGCGGCCGACGTGCCACAGCCTGCGGAGCCAGGGGAGCCCGGCCCCGGGCGCGACAGCCCGCTGGGTTTCGCACGCGCTCTGCGCGGCCTCGCCCGCCGGGGCAGCCTCGCCCGCCGTGACCGCCCGGGGCCCCGCCAGCGGCGTGGCGAGCCTCCGGCCGACCCCGCCGGGGTTCCGGTGACAGGCCGCCTGGGCCCGGGGGCCGAGTACCCGGAGGCGGCTTCCGGCGCGGCCGGCCCGCTGGGCGGGCCCACCGAGCCGTCCGGGCAGGACACCCCGGCGCCGTCCCTCGACCCGGTGTTCCAGCACGGTGTGGTGGTCGGCTTCGACGGCTCGCTGTCGAGCGAGCGCGCCCTCGCCTACGCCGTCGGCATGGCGCGCCGCTCGCAGTGCGGCCTGGTGATCGTGCACGTCGCCAACCGCCTGCCCGCCACGGTCTGGGCGGGCTGCGAGCCGCCCGTCTTCGTCGACCTCCCCGACCACCGGACCGAGGTCCTCGGCCTGGAGCTCGCCTGCGCGGACTTCCTCACCGGGGTGCCGTGGATCCTGGTCGAGCGCGGAGGGGACATCTGCCACGAGATCGAGGAGGTCGGCCGTGAGTACGCCGCCGACGCGATCGTCGTCGGCACGACGCACGGCCTTCTCGGCAAGATCTTCGGCTCGGTCTCCGGACGGCTGGCGCGGCGGGCCAACCGCCCGGTGATCGTGATCCCCTGAGGCCCTGTTCCGGCGGCGTCTCCCGAAGCCGCCGCGACACCTCCACCAGCCGGGTGCACCTGTCGCCACCATAGCCGGGGGGCTCCCCAACACACGTCGCGGGGCGGG
>NZ_JBHUAL010000087.1:0-34895 GCF_042789775.1 Kitasatospora sp. NPDC056800
AAAAGGAATCTCCAACCCCAGGAAACCCTGAGGCCGGGGATGTCAACATATCTGGCGTTGACTTTTGGCACGCTGTTGAGTTCTCAAGGAACGGATGCTTCCTTTGGACCGCCTTCCAGCGGACCCTCCGGGCTTCGTTCTTTCGTGTTTCCAGCTTACCAGATGCTTTCCGCTCCGTTTACCGGCGCTTTCTGCTTCCGACTCGCTGTTGTCTTCCAGCGCTTGGCGCCCTGTCCGACGTTTCAAACACTAGCCGACCTCCACTTCGAAAAGCGAATCCGGCCGCAATCCGATAAAACGAACACGCCATATACAGACTGGGCCGCACCTGCGCATGACAGATTCGCCCCAGCCCGAGCCGGGAAGTGTTGGTTCAGAGGATTGGCCGCCCCGGGACCGTCCGCGTTGACACGTGTCCGGTGCTCCCAGTCGAGCGACTGGGAGACCCTACCCCTCCCCGGCGCCCGAGACAAATGCCCTGTCCGGACGGCCCCGGCCCCCTCCTTCTCCCCTCTCTCCCGCGGGCTCCGGGTCGGCGCCCGCGGGAGAGAGGCCGGGCCCCCTACCCGCGACGAACGGTCGCCTACCTGAACAGGCGGTCGCCGCTGGCGGCCATGCGGTGGGTCCCGCTGTGGCGGTTCACCCAGTCCCGGACGAGGTTGACGGCGTTGGCGCACTGCCAGCTGTTGTCGTACTCGCGCACCCCGGTGAAGGCGCCGTAGCCGGCGATGATGCCGTCCACCTGGGCGTCGCCGAGGAGCTTGTCGACATACCACGGGTCGTTGTAGGTGGTCGTCCAGGACAGGGTGGCCGCGAGTCGTCCGGCGGACCGGTCGGCGGCTCCCTTCTTCAGTTCCGCGCACGTGTTGTAGGTGGCCTCCGTGCAGTTGCCGAAGCCCTTGGTGATGTCGCTGTCGCCGTAGTCCATCGCCCGGCGGCCAGCCGGGAAGCCGGAGCCGGACCGGTTGAAGGCGCTGTTCACCTGGTCGCGGGTGCCGGTCGTGGTGATGCCCTCCAGCGGGCCGAGCCTGCCCTCCAGGCTCTTCCAGCCCCGGCCGCCGACGTCCGGGGTGCTGCCGCCGTGGTACTCGTAGAAGCCGTAGAGCACCTGGATGCCGGCGGCCGTCAGCCGCTGGGCCTTGTCGCGCAGTCCGGCGACGCTGCAGGTGCGGTTCGGCTCCTCGCCGCAGTAGTTGGGGTCCTTGATGTCCAGCCAGACCAGCGACAGCCGGCGGCCCGCGTCGGCGTTGGAGAGGATGCGGTCGAGCATGCTGTCGAAGCTGGGGCCGAGCCGGTTCTCGCCGGCCGAGGAACAGTCGTGGTAGGCGCGCCACTCGTTCGGGTTCCACCAGGCGCAGACGTCGATCTCGATGGCGTTGGCACCGTGGTTGATCGCGGCGTCCACGCCGTCCAGGGTGTCGACCCGGTGCGCGATGGCGTAGATCGGGTGACGCTGGTCGGCGGCGGCCGCCGGGGTGGTGCCGAGCGCGGTGACGCCGACGATCCCGGACAGCGCCGCCGTGAGGGCCGACAGCGTCCGCAGGTGGGCACCGCGCCTGTGGTGAGTGGTCAAGAGGTGCTCCTTCTCGCTGGTGCTCGAAGTCGTCCGTACTCAGGCGTACTCGGATCTACTCGGACGTACTCGGACAACCGATATCACCGACTCCGCGTCGCCGTACGGTGAATGAGCGATACCTGCGGTCTCGCGGGCGCCATCGCTCAGCCGAGCGGCGCCAGCACCCCGTAGGCGTCAGAGGAGTACGCGGCGAGGTCGGGGTGGCGCTTGAGCAGGCCCGCCAGGTCGTCGAGCGCCCCGGGCTGCTCCGTCATCCGCCGCGGCAGCACCAGCCGGCCGCCCTGCTCGGGCGGGACCAGGCCGCCCACCAGGGCGCGGCGCACGGTCCGCTCGTGCCGGGTACCACGGCCGGTGCCGCCGTACGGGTCGCGGGCCAGGGCGCTGACGCCACCGCGGGCGGAGAGCTGGTCGAGCTCCGGGACGAGCCGCCAGACCTGCTGGGCGTGGTGGCTCTGCACCGACCCGGCCAGGTTCGCCTCCAGGCCGTGGGCGTGGCACAGCTCCACGAGGAACCGGATCTCCTCCAGCGAGAGGATGCCGGCCCTGGCCAGGCCGTGCCGGTCGGTGTCGTGGCGGTCGAGGTCGGCGAGCTCCGGGCTGCCGGCGGTGGAGACCAGTCCGATCCGGGCGACCTTCAGCAGGATGCTGGTGTCCACCATGATCGCGTCGGCGCCGGCCGCCGCGCTGGCCTCGACCATCGCGCGGATCGCCTCCCGATCGGTGCGACGGGCCGTCGTGAGTCCGTAACCCGCGTGGGAGAACGGCTCGTTGACGGCCACGAAACCGCCGGTCGTGCCCGTCGGCAGGGCGCCGGAGGCCCTCAGCTCGGCCGGCTCCGGCCGCCGGCCGCCGAACAGCGGCTCGCCGTGCGGGTCGAGCAGTGCGTCCGCGTACTCGGCGAGGTCGAACGCCCCGGGCGTGGACGGCTCGCACGGGTAGTACTCCCGCAGGCCCACCAGGGCGCGCCGCACCTGCGGGAGCGTCTTGCGGGCGTCCCACAGGTCGAGGTCCTGGGCGAACAGGACGGACATCACCCGGGTCTGCGACAGCCGGTCGGTCCGGCGCAGCGTCGCCGTGATCTCGCCGAGCACATCGGCCAGTTCACCGGTCCGCATGCCGTCCAGACCGACCTTGACGATCCCGCAGGGATGCACCCGGGTGCCCATCGCCAGGGCGACGCCGAGGGCGGCCTGGGCCGCCTTGCCGACCTGCTCGTACGCCGACTTGGGCAGGGCCAGACCGTTCTCCGCGCGCCGGTACAGCAGCTGGTCCTCGCCGATGTTGGTGCTCAGCTGGACCGGGAGGTCCCGCCGGGCGGCCAGCACCGCGTCCGCGATGTCCATGATCCGGCGCGGTTTGATCGTGCCGAGCGCGCTGCGCGGGTCCTCGCTGTCGATGATCCGCGCGCCGCCGAGGACCGCCTCCCGCGCCTCCTGCGGGTCGAAGACGCTGACCAGCAGCCGTCGATCCGCCCCGACCTCGCCGGGTATGCCGGGCATTCCGATGGTCGACACCGTTCCCCCTCCGAGAACTGACTGTTCGTTCGGGGGTCAGTCTTGACCGCAAGAGGTGCCCCACCGACCGATCGGCGACCGATCCTCACTCGAAGGAGTGAGATCACTTGACAGCAGGGTGGCCAGGCGGCGATGCCGCCCCGGCACGCGGCCGGTCCGCGGGCGCCTCCGGATGCTCCGTCGGCGCCCACGGGCCCGTCACCGTCGCGGGCCCGTCACCGTCGCGGGCCGGCCACGGCGTACAGCGCGCCGCCGGTCACCAGCAGGGCCACCGCGGTCCAGGTGGACACCCCCGTCCCGGCCGGACAGGTCATCCAGCCGATCGCCTTCCCCACGGTGGTGGGCGGCAGCGGGGGGACGAGGATGGTGAAGCCGAGCCAGCCGATCGGCAGGATCCAGGCGAGGTGCGCTCCGCAGAGCACCGCCCCGAGCGCGGCCAGGCCGGCCAGGCCCGCGGTGTCCCGGAGGACGACCTCGGTGGGGGCGAACCTCGGCCCCGCGGCCTGCACCGCCAGCACCGCGGCGCCCACGACCACGCCGATCAGCAGCGCGTGCGCCGCCCGGCGGGGCGCCCACCGGATCGCGGCCGTCCGGTCCAGTGCGGAGTCCTGCCCGCCGAGCCCGACGGAGCCGGCCGCCACGCCCGCGGCGAGCACGAAGTACACGATCGGGTTGATCGCGTCCGCCTCCACCGCGCCCGTGCCGCCGCCCCGGTTGAAGGCCCACACCACCAGGGCGGTGAGCGCCACCGCGGCCGCCGACGTGGGCACCTGCCGTGAACGCGCGTACAGCGTCAGCCACCTCACCGCGACACCTCCCCGGCCAGCACCGGAATCTGGTCCTGCCGCGCGCAGGACAGGGAGGCGGCGTGCAGCGCGACGATCCGCGAGCGCTGCTCCGCCGGCGGCAGTGCCGTCAGCTTCTGCCACGCGGTGTCGGCCGCCGCCCAGGTCTCGACCTCGTACGCGGTGGTGCCCTTCGGCGCCAGCGGTTGGAGCTGGGGGTCGTGGAGCGCCCAGCTCACGGCGATGCTCTGGGCGGGGATGGCCTGGTGCCCGCCACCCTCCTTGTCGTTGTCCGGGTAGCAGCTCGGTGCCAGGCCCTTGGCGATCAGCGCGCGGGTCAGCTGCTCGCCCGTCGCGTCGGCGAGCAGCCGCTCGCTGAAGTCGACCAGCAGCACGTCCGCGGAGAGTTCGCGCGCCTCGGCGAGCTCGTGCAGCGCGGTGTCCTCCCGTACCGAGGTCGGCGCCCGGTCACCCAGGACCTCGTGCAGCACGCGCAGCGCGTCCTTGCTGCGCTGGGTGAGCTCGGCCAGGTGGGAACGGCTCGCCTGGGTCACGCACACCGGCCCGTCGCACACCAGCGCCGAGGCGGCCTTGTCGACGACGTAGACGTCGCGCGCGGCGGACGGGAGGACCAGCAGGGCCAGGGCCAGGCCGGCCAGGGCGGGAGTCACCGCGAGCAGCCGGGCCCGCCGGGTCGCGGCCGCCAGCAGCGCGACGCCGGTGGCGAGCAGGCCGAGCAGCCAGAGCGTCTGGCCGAGGTGGACGGAGCCGGCCAGGGTCAGCAGCATCTGCCGCGGCTCCGGGGTCGCCGGCGACAGCAGGGCGAACCGGTTCGCCACCCGGCCCGTCGGTACCGCCCCTTCGTTGTTCATCCGCAGGAACAGGCCCGTCCCCACGAAGACGATCACCACCAGGGCCGGCGGGGTGAGGACGGAGGGCAGCGCCCGCGCGACGCCCATGCCGAACACGGCGCCCGCGACCAGGGCCAGTGCCGCCACCAGCGAGATCGGCAGCCAGCCGAGGGGGGTGTAGGTGGTCGGACCGGACGCCACCTGGACTCCGCCCACCAGGACCAGCAGGCCGAAGCCCACCGCCAGCGCGAGCCCGATCGCACCGGCCGGCAGCGCCGCGCGGCGCCAGGCCGGCCGCGGCGTGGTCGTCAGCAGCTCGGTCATCCGCGAGCGGGGTTCGCGCAGCCCGTACACCGCCCCGACGCCGATCACGAAGGGCCACCAGAAGGTCAGCAGGGACCGGGTCCAGAACGCCATGGTGGTCCACTGGGCCGTCCACCCCGCGGTGCCGTGCCACCAGAACGCGTCGAACGGGAGGAAGACCGCCAGGCTGCCGCCCAGGACGACGACTCCGGCCCAGGGGGCGGCCGAGCGCTTCAGCTCGGTTCGCAGCACGCGTGCGTTCACCAGGCGCTCCCCTGCTGGCCGTAGGTGCGGAGCAGCGCCGAGTAGCCGCGCTCCAGGGGGCTGTCGCCGGGGTGCTCGGCGCTGCCCGCCGCGCCCAGCTCGTCCGGCGTGCCCTGGAAGACGAGGCGGCCGTCGGCGAAGAGCACCACGTCGGAGCAGGCGGCCGCGACGTCCTCGACCAGGTGGGTGGAGACGACCACGCAGGTGTCGCGGCCCAGGTCGGTCAGCAGTTCGCGGAAGCGCAGCCGCTGGGCCGGGTCGAGGCCGGCCGTCGGCTCGTCCAGCAGCAGCACCGCCGGGGAGTTGACGATGGCCTGGGCGATGCCGGCCCGCCGCACCATGCCGCCGGACAGGGTCTTCATCCGGTGGTCGGCGCGGTCCGCCAGGCCCACCCGTTCGACGGCGCGCTGGACGGCGTCGGGGATGTCCCGCTTCGGGACCTCCTTCAGCCAGGCCATGTACTCGACGAACTCGCGTACGGTGAACCGCTTGTAGTAGCCGAAGTCCTGCGGCAGGTAGCCGATGCGGCGGCGCAGGGCCCGGTGGTCGCCCACCCTGCCGAGGGAGGTGCCGAGCATCTCCAGCTCGCCCTCGGTGGGGCGCAGCACGGTGGCCAGTGTCCGGATCAGGGTGGTCTTGCCCGCTCCGTTGGGCCCGAGGAGGCCGTGGGCACCGATGCCCAGCGAGAGGTCGAGGCCGTCGACGGCCATCTTGCTCCGTCCGACGCGGACCTTCAGGCCGCTGGCCCGGATCTCCCAGGGGTAGGTCTTCGGCGCGGTGTCGGCCGCGCTCGCCGTATGCGTCATGCGATGGTCCCTTTCGAGGGTGGACAGGGTGGACATGGGTTTCACAGCGTCGAGTACGTGTCCCGGCGGGCGATCACGGCGCAGACGCCGAGCGCGAGGAGCAGCCCCCAGACGGGCAACTGGTCGCGTTGCAGGGCCAGTTGAAGGAAGGCGGGGACCCGGCCGGTGATCGAGGTGGGGGCCACGACGACGAGGCCCCACCCGGCCGCCAGCCCGAGGGCGGCACGGGTCACCCCGACCACGCTGCCCAGCGCCAGGGCGGTGGAGGTGAAGGCCAGGGAGGGCAGCAGCCACTGCGCGGCCGTCGTGCTCCCGGTCAGCCATCCCCCCAGCAGGAGGACGGGCAGGACCACCACGAGGACCGAGGTGGTGCGCCTGAGCAGCAGGGGCAGGCCGGCCCGGGCGGTGGAGGCGGTCAGTTCGTGGGCCGGGTCCAGGCCGCTGGACCAGGACGCGGCGACGCCGCACAGCGGCAGCACCGGCGCGATCAGCGACACCGGTGAGGAGCTGCCGAAGACCTCCGCCGGGGCGGCCGCGTCGAGCAGCAGCGCCACCAGGGTGACGACGGCGGTCATGGCCAGCCACGGGGTCATGGCCGGCGTCAGCCAGGACGACACCCACCTCGGCCGGCGCCACCGCGGGGGCACCGCGCCCACCGCGTCCAACCGCGGTTCCAGGCCGGCCCGGACGGTGTCGACGAGCGCGGCGATGTCGGGTGCCCCGGTGGCGACGGAGGCCGCCAGCAGGCTCCGGCAGGGCGCGCACGTCTCCAGGTGGGCCTCCAGCGCCCAGACCGTGTCCGCCGCCATCGTCGTGACGCCACGTGCGTAGTCGTCGATCAACTGCCTGGTCGCGTGTTCCCCACTCATGCCAGCGCCTCCCGCATCGCGATCCGGGCCCGACGGGCACGGGTCTTGACCGTGCCTTCGGGCAGTCTGAGCAGGACGGCGGTCTCCCGGACGGAGAGCCCGTCGAGCACCGTGGCCTGCAGTACCTCTCGGAGTTCCGGCGCCAGCCGGCGCAGGGCGTCCCCGACGTCACCGCCGACGGTGCCGGCGAGCGCCTCCTCCTCCGCCGCGGGCACCACCGCGCGCTCGGCGGCGGCGACCGGCGGTTCGGCGTGGTGGGCCCGGCGCCGGAACGCGTCGACGAGGCGGCGCGCCGCGATCGTCCACAGCCAGCCGACGGCCGTCCCGCCGACCGCGCTCCCGGCGAACGCGCCGGCGGCGCGCCAGACCGCGAGGTAGGTCTCCTGCATGACTTCGGCGACGATCTGCTCGTCCGCGCAGCGGCGGCGCAGCCGTACGGCGAGCCAGGGCGACGTCCGCCGGTACAGCTCGTCGAAGGCCCCGCGGTCGCCCTTGGCCACCAGCCGGAGGAGGCGTTCCTCGTCCAGGTCGTCCAGTGTTCTCCTGCGTGATCTCACACCAGCCAGACGCCCGATGCGGCGTGCGGGTTCTGCATCGGAGGTGACCTGCGTCACATCCGGGCGGAATCGGCCGACCTCCGCTGACCGGCCTTTCAGCAACCGCACGGGGCCGGCGCCCGCGCCCCGGTAAGGTGGTGGATCGTGGCCAGTCGTAAAACGTCGATCTTGGAAGCAGCGGCGCGGGTGATCGCGCGACGCGGGGTGCGCGGGCTGCGGGTGGAGGAGCTCGCCGCCGAGGCGGGTGTGTCCACCGCGCTGATCTACTACCACTTCAAGGACCGGACGGGGATCCTCCGGCAGACGATGGAGTTCATCAACGACCGGGCGGAGCGGTACACGACCGAGCGCGCCGAGGACGCCCCGCCGCTGACGCCCCGCGAGGAGCTGGAGCAGACCCTGCTGCTGGAGCTCCAGGACACCGCCGAGGTGCGGGAGAACAGCACCGCCTGGGGCGAGCTGCGGGCGAGCGCGGTGTTCGACGAGACGCTGCGCGAGGACCTGGCGCGGGCCACCCGGATCTGGGTGCAGGAGGTCGCCGAACTGCTCGGCACCGTACGGCCGATGTCCTCGGCGGTCGCGCTGGCCGGGGCGGCGGAGCGGCTGACCGCGCTGCTGGAGGGGCTGAGCACGCGCTGGCTGAGCGGCAGCCTGCCGCTGGCGCACGCCCGCACGCTCATGGCCGACGCGGTCGACGCCGAGGTGGCCCGGCTCGGGTCCTGATCCGTACGGACCGCACGGGGGGCCTCACTCTGCGCACGGAGCCCGTCAAGGATGCGTTAGGGCATGACCGCGAGTTTGACTGACTTTTCAGTCAGTGCGAGCCTGAACCCGCGGCAGGGTGCTGCCGCCCGTCCGTCCCCACGTGCGCCGCCCCGGCGCGGCGCGAAGAGTGGAGTCGGCGGCCCCCGGCACCCCTCCCGGCACCGTCGCACGATCTGGAGGCCCTCATGACCCACTACCGCGATGACCGCTCCACCGAGCCCTACCCCTGGGTGCCGGCGGACGACGTCCCGCACGCGCGGACCTGGATGTCCTGGCCCTCCCGCCGGGGCGTGTGGGGACTGCGGCTGGGCGGCGTCCAGGAGGACATCGCCCTGATCGCCCGCACGATCGCCGAGTTCGAGCCGGTGGTGATGTGCGCCCCCGACGACTGGACGGCGGGCAAGGCCCAGTCCTGGTGCGGCTCCGGAGTCGAGGTGATCACCGCGATCCCCACCGACGACCTGTGGATGCGCGACACCGCGCCGGTGTTCCGCCGGGACGGGTACGGCGGCCTGGACGCCGTGGTCCTCAACTTCAACGGCTGGGGCAACAAGCAGGTGCACCACGACGACGCCCGGGTCGCCGAGCTCGTCGCCACCCGCCGCGGCCTGCGCCACACCTTCGCGGACTTCGTCGGCGAGGGCGGCGCGATCGAGACCGACGGCGACGGCACCGTGATGGCCACCGAGAGCAGCCTGGTGAACAAGAACCGCAACCGCGGCATGAGCCGGGACGAGATCGAGGAGGCCGTCCTGGAGGCCTACGGCGCCGACACGATGATCTGGCTGCCCGGGATCAAGGGCCAGGACATCACCGACGACCACGTGGACGTCACCTCCCGGTTCGTCCGCCCCGGCACGGTGATGGTGCAGCTGCCGCCGGCCGACCGCAACGACGCCTGGGCCCGGGACGCCCGCGAGCAGTTCGCGATCCTCTCCGCCGCCACCGACGCCCGGGGGCGCCGCCTGCAGGTCGTCCCGGTGCACGGCCCGGACACCGTCCGCTCCCGCAGCTCCAAGTTCGTCGACTCCTACCTCAACTTCCACGTCGTCAACGGGGGCGTCATCACCGCCCAGTTCGGCGACGCGTACAAGGACGCCGCCGCCCGGGACGCGCTCGCCGCGGCCTTCCCCGGCCGTGAGGTGGTGCAGATCGACGTCGACCGCCTGATGGCCGGGGGCGGCGGCATCCACTGCTCGACCATGCACGAACCGCTGCCGTAACCCGGCCGCCCCGCGCACTCTCCTCCACCACCACACCGCCCAGACCCTCAGCTGGAGTTCCCGCATGACCAACGCCCTGTCCCGCCGCACCCTGATCCGCAGGCTCGCCGGCGTCGGCGCCGGAGTCGGCGCCCTCACCCTCGGCCTCACCGCCTGCGACCCCAACGACCTGAAGGACCTCGACGGCGCCGTACCGCCCACGCGGCCCGGCGGCACCCCCGGCGTGCGCCGCTTCGGCGCCGAGTGGGACAAGCACCTGCGCACGGTGATGTCCTGGCCCGCCTCCGAGAACGTCTGGGGCGACCAGCTCGCGGACGTCCGCCGGGACGTCGCCGGCCTGGCCCAGGCCATCGCCGCCCGCGAGCCGGTCGTCCTGATGGCCCGGCCCGAGCAGGCGGACGCCGCCCGGAAGGCCTGCGGCTCGGCGGTCGAGGTGGTCCCGATCGCGGTCGACGACCTGTGGGCCCGGGACACCCTGCCGGTGTTCGTCGAGGAGGGCGGCACGGTCAAGGGCGTGGACTTCAACTTCAACGGCTGGGGCGGCAAGCAGCAGCGCGGCAACGACTCCAAGGTCGCCCGGACGGTGCTGGCCAAGTACGGCGTCGAGCGGATCGAGACCCGGCTGGTCGCCGAGGGCGGCTCCTTCGAGACCGACGGCCAGGGCACCCTGATGGTCACCGAGAGCTCCGTCGTCAACGACAACCGCAACCCGGGCATGAGCCGGGACGCGGTCGAGGCCGAGCTGAAGAAGGTCCTCGGCGTGACCAAGGTGATCTGGCTGGCGGGCGTCAAGGGCAAGGACATCACCGACGCCCACGTCGACTGCCTGACCCGCTTCGTCGCCCCCGGCGTGGTCCTGCTCGACCAGGCCTTCCCCGGCACCCCGGCCGACGTCTGGTCCCGCTCGGCCGACCAGGCCCGCTCCGTCCTGAAGGACGCCACCGACGCGACCGGCCGGAAGCTCCAGGTGGTGGAGCTCCAGCAGCCCGACCCCGACAGGATCACCGGGCGCGGCGACGCCTTCGTCTCCTCGTACATGAACTTCTACATCGGCACCAAGGGCGTCTACCTGCCGAAGTTCGGCGACGCCAGGGCCGACGACCGGGCCCAGCAGCTCATGAAGCAGTACTTCCCGGGCCGCGAGATCGTGCCGGTCAAGATCGACGCGATCGCGGCCGGCGGTGGCGGCATCCACTGCGCCACCCACGACATCCCCGCCCTGGGCTGACCGGACCGGCCGGGCCGGGGGCGACCCCGGGCCGGCCTCCGTTCGGGGCCGGGTCTGGTCGGCGGGCCGGACCCGGCCCCGGCGGGTTCACACCGCGGGCTGCTGCTGGGTGACGCAGTGGATCCCGCCGCCGCCCGCCCCGAGGGAGTCGATGTTGAGCTGCTCGACGGTGCGGCCGGGGAACAGCCGGGCGAGGGCCGCCCTGGCGGCGCTGTCGGCCTTGGTGTCGCCGAACTGCGCCGCGATCACCGCGTTGTTGCACAGGTAGTAGTTGGCGTAGGAGCCGACGAAGTTGGGGTCGGTCGAGCGGATCAGGTTGTAGTCGGGCCCCTGGATCCGGCTGACCGCGAACGGGGTGCCCTGGGCACCGGTGGTGGTGGTCAGGATCCGGTACTGCTGCCGTGCGTCGTTCGACCAGGCGTCGGTGTCGCTCGCCAGCGGCATCTGGACCACGGCCGTCCCCGCGTCGAGGAAGCGGGAGGTGGCGTCCACGTGGTCGTCGGTGATGTCCTGGCCGGCCACACCGTTGAACCAGACCACCGTGCTGGCGCCGTAGGCCGCGCACATCGCGCTCTCGACCGCGGCCTGCGACATGCCGGGGTTGCGGTTGGCGTTGAGGATGCTGCTCCGGGTGGCCATCAGCGTGCCGGCCGCGTCGGTCTCGATGGCGCCGCCCTCGGCGACCAGCCCGGCGGCGGTGAACGGCAGGCCGAGATAGGCGGCGACGCGCCCGGCGACCAGGGCGTCGTTGCCGTGCGGGTTCTGGTGGTTGCCCCAGCCGTTGAAGTTGAGGCCGATCGTGTCGAGGCCGCCGGCGCCGTCGGTGCGGAAGACCGGACCGGTGTCGCGCATCCAGCAGTCGTCGACCGGGATGTCCCCGATGACGGTGACGGCCGAACCGCACATCGAGCGCGCCTTGGCGACGCTCGCCGGGTTGGCGCACATGGTCACCGGCTCGTACTTCGCGATGGTCTTCGCGATCAGGGCGATGTTCGACTGGACACCGCCGAGCTTGTTCCGCCAGATGGTGCTGCTGTCCGGCCAGGCCATCCAGGTGCGGGTGTGCCGGACGGTGTCCAGCGGCACCCGGAGGCCGGCGGCGACGGCCGGGCCCGCGGTGGTGGTGCGGGGTTGCGCGGCCCGGGCCTGCCCACCGCTCGCCGCGGTCAGCGCGGTGCCCGCGACAGCGAGCCCGGCGGCCGTCAGGAACCGGCGTCGGCCGAGCCCTCCGTCGATCGCCGGATGGGATCTGAAGCTGCCCTCCATCACTACCTCCCTGTCAAAGTGCGCTGCCTGTCCGGCAGTTGACCGAAAAGGTAAAACTGACCAAGCGCTCGGTCAATACTTTGCGCAGAGATCGGTGCCGATGCGCCCCTGCCGCTCCCCCGCAGTCGTTACAGTGGCGGCCATGGCGACACAGGCGACGGGCGCAGCCCCGCGTACGGCCCCCGGCCCCGGCGGCACCGGCCGGACGCGCGCTTCCGCCAAGGGCGAGCAGACCCGGGCCCGGCTGATCGCCGCGGCCCGCACCCTGCTCGCCGGCGACGGCGCGGGGCGGTTCACCACCCGCAACGTGGCCGCGCTGTGCGGGGTCTCGCACGGGATGTGCCACTACCACTTCGCGGACCGCACCGACCTGATCGTCGCGGTGGTCGAGGACATCCGGCCCGAGTGGATCACCCCGCTGGAGGAGGCGGTCGCCGGCCCCGGCGGCTACGCCGAGCGCTCCGAGCGGGTCCTGGCACTGCTCACCCGGCCCGAGAGCCCCGACCTCGCCCGGCTGCACGCGGCCCTGCACTGGCTCGCCCTCAACGACGAACGCGTCCGCGCCAGCCTGGAGGCCGAGTACGCGCGCTGGCGGTCCTCCTTCGTCGGCCTGTTCCGCTGCCTGCTGGACGAGCGCGGCGACGGCGCCGACCCGGTGCCGCTCGGCGAGGCCTTCGCCGCCGCCGTGGACGGGCTCGCCGCCATCGGGTCACTGGACGGGACGGTGGACGCCGAGCGGGTGCTGCGGACGCTGCTGGACTCGCTCTCCTCCGCCGCCGCCCGGCCGTCCGGCGCCTGACGGTCCCACTATCCGACCCCGCGTCACCCGGTGGACCCGGGTGCGACGGGCTGCTGCTGGGTGGCGCAGTGGATGCCCCCGCCGCCCGCGGCGATGTGGTTGATGCCGACCTGGGTGACCTTGCGCCCCGGATGGAGGTCGCCGATGATGCCGGCCGCCCGGTCGTCGGTGGCCTGGTCGCCGAAGCGCGGGACGATGACGCCGCCGTTGCAGACGTAGTAGTTGATGTAGGTGGCGAGGAAGTCCTTGCCCGCGCCCTGGATCAGGGTGACGTCGGGCTCGGGCAGGTCGACCACGGTGAGCGTGCGGCCCTTGGCGTCGGTCTCGGACTGGAGCACCTGGACGGCCTGCGCGGAGGCGGTGGTCCAGACGTCCGGCGGGGTGTCGGCGGCGGGCCGGTGCAGCACCACGGTGCCCGGCTCGGCGAAGCGGGCGAGGGCGTCGACGTGGCAGTCGGTGATGTCCTGCCCGGCGACGCCCTTGAACCAGATCACCTTCTCGACGCCGAGCAGGCCCTTGAGGCTCGCCTCGATCTCGTCGCGGGACTTGCCGGGGTTGCGGTTGTCGTTGACCCAGGAGCTCTCGGTGGCCATCAGGGTGCCCTCGCCGTCCACCTCGATGCCGCCGCCCTCCCCGGTGACCGGCGCCTGGACGCGGGTGATGCCGTAGTGGTCCAGGAGGTAGCGGGCGACCAGGGCGTCGTTGGCGTGGGTCTGCTTGCCGCCCCAGCCGTTGAAGTTGAAGTCGACCCCGGCGAGCCCCTTCGGGCCCGTGACGAAGGTCGGGCCGGTGTCCCGGGCCCACAGGTCGTCGACCTTCAGTTCCAGCACCTCGACCGAGGAGCCGCAGGCCTGCCGGGCCTGGTCGGCCTGGTCGGGGCGGGCCAGCAGGACGACCGGCTCGAAGCCGGCGATGGCCTGGGCCAGCCCGGCGATGTCCTGCCGGACGGCCGGCAGTTGGTCGCCCCACACCTCCTCCAGTGCCGGCCAGGCCATGAAGGTGCGGGTGTGCGGGCCGGACTCGGCCGGCATGGCCCACCCGCCGGCCGCCGGGCTCCCCGCCCCGGCCGCCCCCGAGGCCGGACCGCTCTGACCGGACCGCTCCCCCGATCCGCTGTCGGAGGAGCAGCCACCGGTCAGGGCCAGCGCGGCGAGCGCGGCCCCGGACTGCAGGAGTGAACGGCGGGACGGCCGGGGGTGAGCCATGGGGCCTCGTTCCGGTTGGGGTCGGGTTCGGCTCCGCAGGCTACTGATCGGAAGGTCAGATTCCGGCGCGGCACGCACCCGCCGTTCGGGGGAATCCGCTCACACCCCCGCTCACCACCCCTCGGCTCACGCCGCCTCGGTCACCGCCTCCCGCTCGCGGCGCAGCCGGTGCTCGATGCGGATGCCGGACCAGGCGGTGCAGGCCAGGCTGGCGGCGATGAGGCCCTCGGCCCAGAAGAACGCCACGTAGTCGATCAGGGATCCGATCGGCGGCGCCCCGGGGGCCGCGTTGCGCATGCCGATCAGGGCGAACAGGCTCGCCGCCATCCAGCCCAGGGAGGGCCAGACCAGCCCCTCCCGCTTGCGGTACAGCACCTCGGCGGCGCCGAGGACGGCCAGGGCGATGGCCCACATGGCCGCGATCATGAACCAGGAGAGGATGAAGGTGCTGCGGGACCGGGTGATCCGCGTATCCAGGGTCACGGCACCGGAGTTCGCGGTGGTGGCCTGCGGGCGCAGTACGAAGAACGGGTCGGTGTCGGTGAGGACCAGGCCGACGGGCACAGCCGCGCCCCCGCTGGTGGCGGAGAAGCCGGCCTCGGCGCGGTAGCGGTCGAACGGGTAGTCCGTCTTGGTGCCGTCGTACGTCCCGACCTGGACGAGCTGGGACGCCGCGGGCTCCCCCTCGGCCGCCTTGATGGTCACCTTGGGGGTGCCGGTGACGGTGATCTCGACGGGGCGGGCGAAGGTCTGGGAGTCCGGCCCGGCGGCGAACCTGCCGTGCGGGACGGGGGTGACGTAGAGGGTCAGCTGCTGGGCGGTCGGGTCCACGTCCTGGGCGGTGACGTCCAGTTCGATCCAGTCGGGTGTCGCGGGGACCGCCAGCTCCCTGGTCTGTTCGCGGGTGTCGCGCTCGTTGAGGTACAGCCCGATGCCCGACCCGCAGAGGGTGACGACCACCGCCAGGACGGCGGCGAACCGCCAACGGCGGCGGGGGGATCGGTGCGCGGCCCGGTCGGTCGCGCTGGTGTCGTCGGTGGTGACCTGCACGGTCGTCCTTCCTGCGGCGGTGGCGCCGGGCCGGCAGGGTCGCTGCCGCCCGGCGTCGCCCGCCGGTGTTGCTCGGTCGCTCCGGCCCGGCAGGTCCCACCACCTGCCGGGTCGGAGCCGTCTTACAAGGCGCGGCGCGCGGCGGCGATCCGGTCGGGATCCCAGCCGGGCCGGGGTACGGACTCCAGCAGCAGCCGGGTGTAGGCGTGCTGCGGGGAGTCCAGGACGTGGGCGGTGGGGCCGGATTCGACGATCCGTCCGTGGCGCATCACGACGACCTCGTCGGTGACGCAGCGGACGACGCCGAGGTCGTGGGTGATGAACAGGTAGCCGATGCCGGTCCGTTCGCGGATGTCGGCGAGCAGGTTGAGGACCTGCGCCTGCACGGAGACGTCCAGCGCGGCGACCGCCTCGTCCAGCACCAGGACGGCCGGCTGGACGGCCAACGCCCGTGCGATGGCGACGCGTTGGCGCTGGCCGCCGGAGAGCTGCCGGGGCAGCGCGTCGGCCGCCCGGCTGCCGAGGCCGACCTGGTCGAGGAGTTCGCGGATCCGGGCCGCGTGGTCGGTGCCGGGGAAGTGCAGCCGCAGGGTCTCGCGGAGCACGGCCTCGACACTGGTGCGCGGGTCCAGGGAGAGGTACGGGTCCTGGAAGACCATCTGGACCTCACGGGCGCGGGCCAGCCGCCCGGCCCTCCCCCGCACCCGGCCGGCGCGGGCCCGGCCCCGGACGGCGACCCGCCCCTCGTCGGCCTGTTCGAGGCCGACGACGATCCGGGCGGTGGTCGTCTTGCCGGAGCCGGACTCGCCCACGATGCCGAGCGATCCGCCGGCCGGGAGGGTGAAGGAGACGTCGTCCACCGCCCGTACGGTGCCGAAGGTCCGGCACAGTCCGGTGACCTCCAGTACGGCCTCAGGCATCGGCGCGGCTCCCTTCGAGCGGGTGGTGGCAGGCGACCGGGCCCGGCGCCGGGGTCTCCTCGCGGCACAGGGCGGTCGCCCGGGGGCACCGGGGGGCGAACGCGCAGCCCGTCAACTCCTCGCGCAGGTCCGGTGGTTGGCCGTCGATGGCGGCGAGTCGGCCGCTCCCGGAGTCCAGCCCCGGGGTGGCGGCCAGCAGCGCGGCGGTGTAGGGGTGGCGGGGCCGGGCGAAGAGCGCCTCGGCGGGGCCGCTCTCGACGATCCGCCCGGCGTACATGACGTGGACCCGGTCGCTGATGGCGGCGGCGAGACCGAGGTCGTGGGTGACGAACAGCAGGCCGGTGCCGAAGCGTTGGCGCAGCCGGTCGAGGAGCGCGACCACCTCGGCCTGGCTGGTGACGTCGAGCGCGGTGGTGGGCTCGTCGGCGAGCAGCAGGACCGGGTCGCCCATCAGCGCGGCGGCGATCATGACGCGTTGGAGCATGCCGCCGGACAGCTGGCCGGGGTAGCGGCGCAGCAGTTCCGGGCCGAGGCCCACGGCGTCGAGCAGTTCGACCGCGCGCCGCTCGGCGTCCTCCCGGCTCGTCCGGCCGCCGAGGCGAACGCCCTCGGTGAGGAAGTCGCCGACGCGGCGCAGCGGGTTGATCGCGGCCCTGGGGTCCTGGAAGACCATGGCGGCCCGGCCGGTGCGCAGGGCGCGCAGCCGGTCGGGGCCCATCGTCAGGACGTCCTCGCCGTCGACCAGGACGCTGCCCTCGGCAGTGGCGCCGGGCGGCAGCAGGCCGAGGGCGCTGCGGGAGGTGAGGCTCTTGCCGGAGCCGGACTCGCCGACCAGGGCCACGGTCTCCCCGGGGCCCACGGCGAGGTCGACCCCGTCGAGGACGGGCCGGGCGGTGCCGGGCAGGCGGAGCCGCAGGCCCCGGATGTCGAGGGCGTTCACGCGGTCCTCCGGTTCGGGGCTGCGCCGGTTCGTCGGGTCCCCCGGTTCGTCGTTCTCCGGCTCGTCGTTCTCCCGGCTCATCGGCTCCTCCGGGCGACGCGGTCGGCCCAGCGCTCGCCGACGACGTTGAACGCGACGACGGTGAGCACGAGGAGGACGCACGGCAGGATCGCGGAGAGCGGGTAGCCGTGCTGGATCGCCGTCTGGCCGTCGAAGACCATCCGCCCCCAGTCGGGGGTGAGCGCGGGGACGCCGAGGCCGAGGAAGGAGAGGCCGGCGAGGTCCATGAGGGCGTAGCCGAAGTTGATGGTGGACTGCGCCAGGACGATCGGGGCGATGTTGGGCAGGACGTGCCGCAGGCAGATCTGCGCGGCGGAGTGGCCCTGGACCTGGTACGCGGCGACGTAGGGGCGTTCGCGTTCGGCCAGCACCAGGGAGCGGGTCAGCCGCGAGACGTACGGCAGGTAGGCGATCGCGAGGGCGACGACGGGGGCGAGGAGGCCCTCCCCGTACACCGAGACGATCAGGATGGCGAGCAGCATGCCCGGGAAGGCGAAGACCAGTTCGGTGCCGCGGGAGAGGACGGAGTCGAGCCAGCCGCCCCGCCAGCCGGCGACCAGGCCGACCAGGACGCCGGCGACGGTGGAGAAGGCGACCACGCCGAGCGGGCCGAGCAGGGAGGTGCGGGCGCCGAGCAGGAGCCGGGAGAGGGTGTCACGTCCGGCGGCGTCGACACCGAGCAGGTGGTCGGGCGAGGGGCCGGCGAGGGCGTTGCCGAGGTCGACGGCGTTCGGGTCGTCCGGCGCGATCCAGGGGGCGAGCAGGGCGGCCAGCACCACCAGGGCGACGAGGCCGAGGCAGGCCAGGTGGAGCGGGGCGCGGGCGGCCCTGAGGCGGCCGAGGCCGGGCCGGCGGGTGAGGGCGACACTCATGCGTCGGCCCTCCTCGAACCGAGGGCGACCCGGGGGTCGACCAGCGGGTGGAGCAGGTCGACGACCAGGTTCACGGTCATGAACAGGGCGACGATCAGCAGCGAGATGGCCTGGACGGTGGGGAAGTCCTTGGTGGTGGTGGACAGTTCGAGGAGCTGGCCGATGCCGCCGATGCTGAACGCGGACTCCACCAGGATCGTGCAGACCAGCAGGGTGGAGACGATCAGGCCGCCGGTGGTCAGCACGGTGCCCAGCGAGTTGCGGAACACGTGGCGGCGGATCACCTCGCGCTCGGGCACGCCGCGGCTGCGGGCGACGGCGACGTGCTCGCCCTCCAGGGCGTCCAGCATCGCCGAGCGGGTGACCCGGGCGAGCATCCCGATCAGGTACAGCGCGAGGGCGACCGCCGGCAGGGTGAGGTGCCACAGCAGGTCGCCGAAGCCGTCGCCGGTGCCGCTGGTCGGGAACCAGCCCAGCTTGACCGCGAACAGGCCCTGCAGCAGGACGGCCGCGACGAAGGAGGGGGTGCCGACCGCGAGCGTGGTGGAGAGCAGGACCGCCGAGTCGGTCGCGCCGCCGCGCACCGCGCCGATCCAGCCGAGGGCCAGGCCGAGGACGGCGACCACGAGCAGGGCCATGACCACCAGGGTCAGGGTGGCGGGCAGCCGGTCGGCGAGCAGCCGGGACACGTCGGTGCGGTAGGTGATGGAGCGTCCGAAGTCGCCCTGCAGCACCTGGCCGAGCCAGCGGAAGTACCGCACCAGGAACGGGTCGTCGAGGTGGTACTGCTCGTTGATCGCCTGCAGGGCGGCCGGGGAGGCCGACCGGCCGGACAGCAGGAAGCTCGCCGGGTTGCCCGGTGCCAGGTACATCGCGCCGAAGACCACGAAGGACGCGCCGAGCAGGGTGGCGGCCATCTCGGCCAGCCGCCGGGCGGCGAATCTCAGGAAGTTCACCGGGCGGCCCCCACGTCGGCGGCCCACGGGTAGTACATGTACGAGATGGTGGTGGGGGCGCCGGTGACGCGCTTGTTGAGGAAGACGGAGGTGGGCCACTCGGCGACCGGGATCCACAGCAGCTGCTCGGAGGCGGTCTGCTGGAGCCTGGCCTCGATCGCGCCGCGCCTGGCCGGGTCGTACTCGGCGGTGGCCTGGTCGACGAGGTCGTCGTAGGCCTTGTCGCTGAAGCCGGCGTAGTTCTGGTAGGCGCCGGTCCGGAAGTTGGCGAGCAGGTCGAGCGGGTCGGTGACGGAGTCGTAGTACGTCTCCGGGAACAGGTCGATGCCCTCGCGCGCCTTGGCGTCGGTGAACAGCGCGGTGAAGGCGTTCGGGGCGATCGTCTTCAGCTGGACGTTCAGGCCGATCTTCGCTCCGGCGGCCTGGACGGCGGTGGCGAGCAGCGAGACGTCCTGGCCGATGGTGCTGGTGGCGACGGTGAGCGTCCTGCCCTCGGCGCCGGCCTCCTTGACCAGGGCCTTGGCCCGGTCGATGTCCGGGGCGGTGGGGGTGAGGTGGTCGAAGGCCGCCTTCCGGACGTCCTCGGGGGCGCCGGCCCAGGCGGCCCTGGTGGTGAGGGAGCCGGTGACGGTGCCGGCGCCGGCCAGGCCGGTCCGGACGAAGCCGGAGCGGTCCAGGGCCAGCGACAGCGCCTGGCGGACCCGCAGGTCGCCGAGCGGGCCGTTCATGCTGGTCACGTTGAGGTTGACGGTGCTCAGGCCCTCGCCGAAGTAGAGCGTGCCCGGGCCCTCGCGCTTCAGCCGGTCGTAGCTCTCGGTGGGGATCAGGTAGCCGCCGTCGACGTCGCCGGTGAGCATCGCGTTGGTGCGGGCGGACGCGTCGGTGAGGAAGCTGAACACGACCTTCTTCGACTTGGCCTTGGCGCCCCAGTAGCCGTCGAAGCGCTGGAGCTCGATCGACTGGCCCTTGGCCCAGGTGCCCAGCGTGAAGGGGCCGGTGCAGTCGAGGCCGCCGCTGGTGCCGTAGTCCTTGCCCGCGGCCTCCACCCCCGCCTTGGCGGCGACGACGCCGGCGGCGGTCGCCATGTACTGCGGGAACTGGGAGTCGGGCTGCTTGAGCTTGACGGTGACCTGGAGCGGGCCGGTCCTGGTGACGGACTCGACGTTCTGGAACACCTGCGCCCAGGCCGCCGCGTTGTCCGGGTTCATCTGCCGGCCGAGGCTGAAGACGACGTCGTCGGCGGTCATCACCGTGCCGTCGTGGAAGTGGACGCCGGAGCGCAGGTCGTAGACCCAGGTCGCCGGGTCGGGGTTGGAGGCCTTCTCCGCGAGGCCGGGGGCCAGGGTGAGCTGGGGGGTCCAGCGCATCAGGCTCTCGCAGACGTTGGAGAGCACCGTGTTCTGCGGGTAGTCGAAGGCCTGGAGGTAGTCCAGGGTGGGCGGCTCGGCGTAGGTGGCCCAGGTGAACGAGTCGAGCTCGCCCTTGGCGGGCGGGGTGTCGGCGGAGAGCCGGACCGCCGCCTGGTCGGCGCCGCCGCGGGGCGGGCCGGAGCAGGCGGCGACCAGGGCCGCCGCCGAGAGCAGGGCGGTGGCGAGGACGAGCCGGCCGCGGGCTCCGGCGCCCCTCGCGGGCGCGGTGGGAGTCATGAGGGTGGGGTCTCCGTTCGCTGGCGAGGGGTCAGGCGTGGGCGGCCGGGATCTGCTGGGTGATGCAGTGGACGCCGCCGCCGCCGTAGGCGATCACCCGGGCGCGCACGCCGACGACCTTCCGGTCCGGGTAGGCGGCGGCGAGCACGGCCAGGGCGCCCGCGTCCTCGGGGTGGTCGGCGACCGGCACGACGACGCCGCCGTTGGCGAGGTAGAAGTTCAGGTAGCCGACCTCGACCTCGCGGTCGTCGACCTCGACGAAGGCGGCCTGCGGCAGGTCGACGATCTCGAAGGGCCGGCCCTGGGCGTCCGTGGAGTGCTCCAGCACGGCGCGGTTGGCCCGCATCCGGGCGTAGTCCGGGTGCGCGGGGTCGGCCGGGAGCTGCACCACGACCTTGCCGGGGGCGACGAACGCGCAGACGCCGTCCACGTGCCCGTCGGTCTCGGTGTCCAGGGCCCCGCCGTACGGCAGCCAGACCACCTTGGTGACGCCGAGGCGCGCCTTCAGTTCGGCCTCGATCTCCTGCCGGGTCATCTCCGGGTTGCGGTTGGGGTGCAGCAGGCACTGCTCGGTGGTGATCAGCGTGCCCTCGCCGTCGACGGTGATCGCGCCGCCCTCGAGGATCATCTCGGAGCGGATCGCCGGGGTGCCGAGGTGCTCCAGCAGCAGGCCGCTGATCCGGTCGTCGGCGTCCCAGGGGCTGTGCTTGCGGCCCCAGGCGTTGAAGCGGAAGTCCACGCCGGCCCGGCGGCCGTCCCCGTCGAGGACGAAGATCGGCGCGGAGTCGCGGAACCAGGAGTCGTCCGTCGGCAGCTCGACCACGGTGATGCCCTCGCCGCACCGGGCCCGGGCCTCCTCGCCGTGGCCGGGCGGCGCGACCATGGTGACCGGTTCGAACTGCGCGATGGCGCGGGCGACGGCCGCGTACTCGCCCTTCACCTCGTCGAGGGTGTCGCCCCACAGGTCCGGGCGGACGGGCCAGGCCATCAGGCAGCCCTCGTGCTCGGTCCACTCCGCGGGCATTCGGTACGTCACGGGAAACCTCTTCTGTTCGGGCCCCTCCGGGCGCGGCGCGGTGCGCCGGGCAGCGACGTGGCCGTCGGTGGTGTCCGGGAGGGGGTGGGGGTCTACGGGGCGCTCCCTGGCTGATGCGGGAGGCGTGGGGGTTGCCCCGCATCCTCTACCGTACTGAAAATTCAGTCAAGACTTGGAGGCAAAGCTGATGGAAACCCCTGAAACGATCATCAGGAACCTGTCTGACCAGCCGGGAAGCCCGGTAGAGTGGGCGCCCATGTCGGACCGTCGGACGGAAATACTCAAGGCCGCGACCCGGGTGATCGCCCGGCGCGGCGTACGCGGACTGCGCGTGGGCGAACTCGCCGCCGAGGCCGGGGTGTCCACCTCGCTGATCTACTACCACTTCACCGACCGGGCCGGGATCCTCCGGGAGACGCTGGCGCACATCAGCGACCGCGCGGACCACTACACCGCCGACGAGGAACCCGCCCCGGCCCGCGCCGAGAGCCCCCGGGCCGACCTCGAACGCGTGCTGCTCCGGGAACTCCAGGACAGCCCGGACGTCCGGGAGAACAGCACCGCCTGGGGCGAGTTGAGAGCCACCGCGGTCTTCGAACCGCACCTGCGCGAGGACCTGGCGCGGACCACCCACACCTGGGTGCACGACATCGCCGAACTGCTCGCCCGGGCCGATCCGTGCGGGACCGCCCCGGCGCACGCGGCCGCCGCCGAGCGGCTCACCGCCCTCGTCGAGGGCCTGAGCGTGCGCTGGCTGAGCGGCTCGCTGCCGCTCGACCACGCCCGCCGGCTGCTGTGCGGGGCCGTCGAGGCGGAGCTGGCGCGCGACTAGCCAGGCCGTCGCGGGCGGACCGCTCCCGTCGGGCCCCGCGTCGGGCAGCCCTGCCGGGGCCGATTCGGCCGATCCTGATAAAACCTCTAAACTCTGCGGCGCCGTGCGTGCCGTGCGTGCCGCGTGTGCCGCGTGTGCCGTACGCCCGTTTCCGGCCCGTCCGGCCTGTCCGGCCCCCGTGCCGCCCCCTGACCGCCGAGAGAGGCAGCCCGCATGTCCGCTGACCGGTCCCCCTTCGCCCTCCAGCCGGTCTTCCAGGAGCTGGCCGACGACGACCCGCGCGAGGTCGGCGGCCACCTGCTGGCCGCCCGGCTCGGCGCCGGCGGCATGGGCCGGGTCTACCTCTCGTACACCCCCGGCGGCCGGCCGGTGGCGCTCAAGGTGGTGCGGCCCGAACTGGCCGGGGACCCGGAGTTCCGGGCCCGGTTCGCCCAGGAGGTGGCCAGCGCCCGACGCATCCACGGGCTGTACACGGCCCAGGTGGTCGACGCGGGCGTGGACGCCGCCACCCCCTGGCTGGCCACCACCTACGTGCCGGGCCCCTCGCTCCAGGAGGTGGTGCAGCGCCACGGCCCGCTCCCGGAACGGACCGTCCTGCTGCTGATGGCCGGCATCGCCGAGGCGCTGCAGGCGATCCACGCCACCGGGGTGGTCCACCGGGACCTCAAACCCGGCAACGTGCTGATCGCCTCCGACGGCCCCCGGGTGATCGACTTCGGCATCGCCCGCGCGGCCGACGCCAGCGCGCTGACCGGCACCGGCCTGCGGATCGGCTCGCCCGCCTACATGGCGCCCGAGCAGGCCGTGGGCCGGGCCGCGACCCCGGCCACCGACGTGTACGCGCTGGGCGCCTTGGCCGTCCACGTCGCTGGCGGCGCTCCGCCGTTCGGGGACGGCCCGGACCCGGCGGCGCTCTACCGGACCGTCCACGAGGAGCCCGACCTCGGCCGGGTCCCGGAGAGCCTGCGCGCGCTGCTGCTGCGGTGCCTGGCCAAGCGGCCCGAGGACCGTCCGACCACCGCCGAGGTGATCGCCGCCGCCCGGAGCCACCCGGCCGTGGGCGGGCGGCTCAGGTTCGGCGACGACTGGCTGCCGCACCCGCTGACCAGCCAGATCACCCGGCACGCCGAGCTGCCGCAGGTGCCGGCCGAGGGGCCCGGGGCCGCCGGGCCCGGGTGGGACTCGGCGCGTACGGTCCTCGCCCCGACCACCCCGCCGACGCCGACGGTGCTCGCGCCGGCGCTTGCGACCGGAGCCGCCCCGGCACCCGCCGGGCCGCTGCCCGCCGGGTCGCGGGTGTCGGCAGGCCGTCAGGCCCCGCGCGCGGGCGGCCGCAGACGCGCCCTCGGGCGCACCGCGCTGACCGCCGCCGTCGCCCTGGCCGTCGGCGCCGCCGCCGCGACGGCCCTGCTGCTCGACGACCAGGAGTCGGGGGAGGCCTCGGCCGCCGAGGCCCCGGTGTCCGGTGCCGCCGAGCCCGGCGCCCCGACCGCCGCCCCGACGCCCGCCGGGTCGCCGTCGCCCACCCGGTCCGCCCCCGTCGCGCCGGGCGCCGCACCGCCGTCCGCCCCCGCCGCCGAGTACGCCCCGGCCTACCGCGCGGTCGAGCTGACCTCGGCGGATGCCGGCTACGAGTTCGACCTCGCCACCGGCACCGTGGTCCCGACCGACAGCGCGACCTGGTACGTCGGCCGCGGCGAAGGCGAGTTCCTGGTGCCGGAGAACGCCGACTCCTTCATCGGCCGGGACGCCGGACTGGGCCCGGCCGAGTGCCTCAAGGGCCTCGGCAGCCGCCCGGCCGGGCGGATCCCGTTCGCCGCCGTCGGGCCGCGCGGCGCCTTCTGCGTCCGGTCCGCGGACGGCCGGGACCTCGCGGTCGTCCGGGTGCTGTCGACCGCGGGCCCGGACGGGCCGGTCCGGGTGTCCCTGGACCACTACCGCCGCAACGGCTGAGAGCCGTCGTTCCCCCGTCGGGCGGCGGGGGGACGACGGCTCCCGGCGTCGGCGGCGGGCTCGCGTACGGGCCCGCCGGTCAGAGCGGCCGCTTCACCGGCCCGGCCTGCGGGGCCGCGGGCGGCTCGGTGACGGCCCCGCCGGGCGCACCGGGCGTCGCTCCGCCAGGTGAACCGGCCGTCGCTCCGCCGGGCGAACCCGCTGTTGCTCCAGCGGGAGGCTCAGTGACCGCTCCGCCAGGTGCTCCGTCCTCCCGCAGGGCCGCCGTCTCGGACTTCAGGATCCGCATCGACTTCCCCAGTCCGCGCGCCATCTCGGGCAGCTTCTTGGAGCCGAACAGCAGCACCAGTACGGCCACCGTGACCAGCACGTGCCAGGGCTCCAGACCATTGCGCAGCATCGCCGCCTCACCCGGCCTTTCGTCGTCGTGACCGGGGCCGCTCGTACGGCGCCCCCGGTCGTCTCGGGGTGGTTTGGGTGACTTCACCGTAAAGCTTGACTGATTTTTCAGTCAATGCGAGAGTCGGTCCCGGCGCTGCCGACCGACCTCGTCCTCCCGGACGACCTCCTCGTCCGCCGCCGACCATCGCCGCGTGGGCCGCTCCCCCGGAGCCCGCCCTCCCCGCCGCGCCGGATCCACCCCCCAGCCCCACCGGAGTCCACCGTGTCCCAGTCCCCCCTCGCCCGCCGCACGGTGCTGCGCTCCCTCGCCGGAGCCGGTGCGATCGCCCTCGGCGCGACGGCCTGCGCCACCGCCGGCGACGAGCCGGCCGGCCCCGCGGCCCCGGCCTCCGGCACCCCCGGACAGCCCGCCGCGCAGCCCCCGGCGCCCGCCTCCGATCCCACCCCCGCGCCCGCCCCCGCCCGCGGCCGGCGGCTCGGCGGCGAGTGGGAGAAGCACGAGCGGACCTTCATGGCCTGGCCTGCCTCCGAGAACGTCTGGGGCGAGCAGCTCGGGGCCGTCCGCAGGGACATCGCCACCGTCGCCCGGGCCATCGGACAGCGCGAACCGGTGGTCCTGCTCGTCCGCCCCGGCCAGGAGGCCTCGGCCCGCAACGCCTGCGGCTCGGACGTCGAGCTGCTCGCCGTCCCGGTGGACGACCTGTGGGCCCGCGACACCCTGCCGGTCTTCGTCGAGGAGGGCGGAAAGGTCAAGGGCGTCGACTTCAACTTCAGCGGCTGGGGCGGGAAGCAGGAGCACGCCAACGACGCCCGGATCGCCCGCACCGTCCTGGAGAAGTACGGGATCGAGCGGCTGGAGACCCCGCTCACCGCCGAGGGCGGCTCCTTCGAGACCGACGGCCAGGGCACCCTGCTGGTCACCGAGAGCTCCGTGGTCAACGACAACCGCAACCCGGGCCGCACCCGCGACGAGGTCGAGGCGGAGCTCAAGCGGACGCTGGGCCTCACCAAGGTGATCTGGCTGGCCGGCGTCAAGGGCAAGGACATCACCGACGCCCACGTCGACTGCCTCGCCCGCTTCGCCGCCCCCGGCGTCGTCTTCCTGGACCGCGCCTTCCCCGGCACCCCGCCCGACGTCTGGTCCCGCTCCGCCGACCAGGCCCGCGCCGTCCTCGCCGAGGCCACCGACGCGACCGGCGGGAAGCTCAAGGTCGTCGAGATCGGCCAGCCCGACCCGGACCGGATCACCGGCCGCGGCGACGCCTTCGTCTCCTCGTACATGAACTTCTACATCGGCAACAAGGGCGTCTACCTGCCGCTCTTCGGCGACGCCAAGGCCGACGGCCACGCCCAGGAGGTCTTCCGGGAGCAGTTCCCGGACCGCGAGATCGTCCCCGTGAAGATCGACACCATCGCCTCCGGCGGGGGCGGCATCCACTGCTCCACCCACGACCAGCCGGCCGGCTGACCCCTCGCCGCCCCGCACCGAGGGAGAAGGGAACCCCCGTGCAGCTGACCCCCACCGAACGCGACCGGCTGCTGATCTTCACAGCAGCCGAACTCGCCCGCGCCCGCCGCGCCCGCGGCCTGCGGCTCAACGTCCCCGAGGCCACCGCGCTCGTCTCGGACACCGTCTGCGAGGCCGCCCGCGACGGGCTGCGCCTGGCCGAGGCCGTCGCGCGCGGCCGCTCCGTCCTCTCCCCCGCCGACGTCCTGCCCGGCGTGGCGGACCTCGTCACCGAGATCCACGTCGAGGCCGTGTTCGAGGACGGCACCCGGCTCGCCGTCATCGCCGACCCGTTCGGCGGCGGCGCCCTCGGCGAGGCCGCACCCGGCGCCGTCCTCACCGACGGCGACGCCGCGACCGGACCGGAACCCGTCCGCACCCTCGCCGTGCGCAACACCTCCGGGGTGCCGGTCTCGGTCACCTCGCACTTCCACTTCTTCGAGGCCAACCCGCGGCTGGCCTTCGACCGGGCCGCCGCCTACGGGATGCACCTGGCCGTGCCGGCCGGCTCCTCGGTGCGCTTCGACCCGGGCGCCACCGTCGAGGTCGGCCTGGTGCCGATCGGCGGCGAGCGGGTCGCGATCGGCTTCGCCGGGCTGGTCGACGGGCCGCTGGACTCGCCCCGGGTGCGGCGCGAGGCGCTGCGCCGGGCCGCCGAACAGGGCTACCTCGGAGCGGCCGACGAAGGACTGGCCGGCGCGGGAACGGTCGACGGCGGAGCGGCCGGCGCAGGAACAAGCGGCGAAGGACAGGAGCAGCACCCGTGAGCAGCAGCATCGACGCGTCCGAGTACACGGCCGTGCACGGCCCGCGCGCCGGGGACCGGGTCCGGCTCGGCGACAGCGGCCTGGTCGTCCGGGTCGAGTCCGACTCCCAGCGGCCGGGCGACGAGTTCCTGGCCGGCTTCGGCAAGACCGCCCGGGACGGCCTGCACCTCAAGGCCGCCGCCGTCCGGGACACCTGCGACGTGGTGATCAGCAACGTCCTGGTGATCGACGCGATCCAGGGCATCCGCAAGACCTCGATCGGCATCCGGGAGGGCCGGATCGCCTCGATCGGGCGGGCCGGCAACCCGGACACCCTGGACGGCGTGGACGTGGTGGTCGGCACCGGGACGGCCATCGTCTCCGGCGAGGGCCTGATCGTCACCGCCGGCGCCATCGACACCCACGTGCACCTGATGTCCCCGCGGATCATGGAGGCCTCGCTGGCCTCCGGCGTCACCACCATCATCGGCCAGGAGTTCGGCCCGGTCTGGGGCGTCGGCGTCAACTCGCCCTGGGCGCTGCGGCACGCCTTCAACTCCTTCGACGCCTGGCCCGTCAACATCGGCTTCCTGGGCCGCGGTTCGTCCTCCCACCCCGCCCCGCTCGTCGAGGCCCTCGCCGAGGGCGGAGCCTGCGGCTTCAAGGTGCACGAGGACATGGGCGCGCACACCCGCGCCCTGGACACCGCGCTGTCCGTCGCCGAGGCCCACGACGTCCAAGTGGCCCTGCACACCGATGGGTTGAACGAGTGCCTCTCGGTCGAGGACACCCTGAAGGTCCTCGAAGGCCGGACCATCCACGCCTTCCACATCGAGGGTTGCGGCGGCGGACACGTCCCCAACGTCCTCAAGATGGCGGGCGTGCCGAACGTCATCGGCTCCTCCACCAACCCGACGCTGCCGTTCGGGCGGGACGCGGTCGCCGAGCACTACGGCATGATCGTCTCCGTCCACGGGCTCAAGACCGACCTGCCCGGCGACGCCGCGATGGCCCGCGACCGCATCCGGGCCGGCACCATGGGCGCCGAGGACGTGCTGCACGACCTCGGGGCCATCGGCATCACCTCCTCCGACGCCCAGGGCATGGGCCGGGCCGGCGAGACGGTGCGCCGCACCTTCGCGGTGGCGGGCAAGATGAAGGCCGAACGCGGCCCGCTGGAGGGCGACGGCCCGGACGACGACAACCAGCGCGTGCTGCGCTACATCGCCAAGCTCACCATCAACCCGGCCATCGCCCACGGCCTCTCCCACGAGGTCGGCTCGATCGAGGTCGGGAAACTCGCCGACCTCGTCCTGTGGCGCCCGGCGTCCTTCGGCGCCAAGCCCCAGCTGGTCCTCAAGGCGGGCTTCCCCGCCTACGGCGTCACCGGCGACCCCAACGCCGCCACCGAGACCTGCCAACCCCTCGTCATGGGGCCCCTGTTCGGCGCCCACGGCGCCACCCCCGCGGACCTCTCCGTCGCCTTCACCAGCCGCGCCGCCGCCGAGTCCGGCACCCACGCCCGCCCGTACGACACCATGACCACCCGCCGACGCCGCGTCGCCGTCCGCCACACCCGCGGCATCGGCCCGGGCGACATGGTCCGCAACAGCCGCCTCGGCGAGGTCCTCGTCGACCCGCGCGAGGGCCTCGTCACCCTCGACGGCACCCCCCTGCGGTCCGACCCCGCCGAGGAGGTCCCGCTGAACCGCCTGTACTTCCTCTGATTCCTCTGATTCCTCCGCCCGTCGACCGGGGCGGGCCGGTGGGACTCCTCGCCGGTCCGCGCGCGGCCCACCGGGGCGAGCCGGCCTCCGCCCCCGTGCGCCGCGCAGTCCACCAGCGCGCCCCGGCGCGAAGGGTTCGCAGGAGGTGCACCGGGCCGCAGACTGTGTCCCGACCCCGCACCGGAGGAACGACGATGCCCACCGCCAGCCGTCCGCCGGCCCCTCCCGTCGCTCCCGGGCGGCTCCCGCTGATCGGCCACGCCCTGGAACTGTGGCGGCGTCCGCTGGAGTTCCTCGGCAGCCTCACCGCCTATGACCGGATCGTGGCCGCCCACCTCGGCCCGAAGCCGAGCTACGTACTGACCAGCCCGGAGCTGGTCCACCGCGTACTGGTCACCGACGCGGCGAGCTTCGCCAAGGGCCGCTCCTTCGACAAGCTCCGCCCCTACCTCGGGAACGGACTGGCCACCTCCCAGGGCCCCCTCCACCTCCGACAACACCGACGGCACGGGCGAGCGGCCGGACCTGCTGTCGACGCTCCTCCAGGCCCGGGACGCCGACAGCGGCGAGGCCATGACCGACCGCCAGCTCCACGACGAACTCATCACCCTGCTGGTCGCCGGCACGGAGACCGCCGCAGGCGGGCTCGCCTGGCTCTTCCACGAGCTGGGCCGGCACCCGCTCGTCGACCAGCGGCTCCACCAGGAACTGCGGGACCACGTCGCCCTTCCCCTCGGCCCCGAGCGGCTGGCCCGGCTGGAGTACACGCGCCGCGTCGTCGACGAGGCGCTGCGCGTCCGCAACCCCGGCGGCATCACGATCCGCCGCGCGACCACCGACGTCGAACTCGGCGGCTACCGCTTCCCCCGAGGCACCGAGTTCATCTTCAGCGCCCTGGTCCTCCACCGGAACCCTCGCTACTTCCCCCACCCCCTGCGGTTCGACCCCGACCGCTGGCTGCCCGACCGGCCCCCCGTCCCGCGCGGCGCGTTCGTCCCCTTCGGCGCCGGCAGCCACCTGTGCATCGGCGAGTCCTTCGCCCGCACCGAGATGATGACCGTGGTCGCGGCTATCGCGGGCCGCTGGCGGCTGGCGCCCGTCCCGGGAACACGGGTACGGGGCGTCATGACCAGCACCAACCGTCCCGAGAACCTCCTGATGACGGCGGAACCGCGCACGGACCCGTCCGGGAACCGCCCGGCCGGGCCCTGACCGGTGCCGGGAGCCGTCGAGAGGCCCCGTCCCGAAGCCCGCGACGGACCGTGGCGCGGATCACAGCGGACTTCGCGCGGACGGTGAAATGCGGGAGCCGCCAAGGCGGTTGGCACGGGCGAACGATCACCGTCACCGCCCTGGCGCCCGCCACCGCCACCGCCGACCGCGAGGAATCCTCATGACCGTCACCGAGCCCGCCGCCTCCCGCGCGGCCGACCTCCTGTCCCGGCCCGTCACGATCAACGGGCTGACCGTGCCCAACCGGATCGTGATGGCGCCGATGACGCGCTCGTTCTCCCCGGGCGGCGTGCCCGGCGAGGACGTGCGCTCGTACTACGCCCGCCGCGCCGCCGCGGGCGTCGGCCTGATCGTCACCGAGGGGACGTACGTCGGCCACGAGTCCGCCGGCCAGAGCGACGCCATCCCGCGCTTCCACGGCGAGGAGCAGCTGGCCGGGTGGGCCCGCGTCGCCGAGGACGTCCACGCGGCGGGCGGCACCATCGTGCCGCAGCTCTGGCACATCGGCATGGCGCGCAAGCAGGGCGACCCGCCGTTCGCCGACGCCCCCGCCGTCGGCCCGTCCGGCATACGGCTGGACGGCACCGAGGGAACGGGGCGGGCGATGACGCGGGCCGACCTCGACGCCGTCATCGGGGCGTTCGCCGAGGCCGCCGCGGCCGCCGAGCGGATCGGCTTCGACGGCGTCGAGCTGCACGGCGCCCACGGCTACCTGCTCGACCAGTTCCTGTGGGCCGGCACCAACCGCCGCACCGACGCCTACGGCGGCGACCCGGTCGCCCGGACGAGGTTCACCACCGAGCTCGTCGCCGCCGTACGCGAGGCCGTCTCCCCCGGTTTCCCGGTGATCTTCCGCTACTCGCAGTGGAAGCTGGAGAACTACGACGCCCGCCTCGCCGAGACCCCGCAGGAGCTGGAGGCGATCCTCACCCCGCTCGCGGAGGCCGGCGTCGACGCCTTCCACGCCTCGACCCGCCGCTACTGGGTCCCCGAGTTCGACGACTCGGACCTCAACCTGGCCGGCTGGACCAGGAAGCTCACCGGCCGCCCCGCCATCACCGTCGGCTCGGTCGGCCTCGACGGCGACTTCATGCGCGCCTTCGCGGGCCAGGGCTCCGGGGTCCAGGGCCTCGACAACCTGCTCGACCGGCTGGAGCGCGACGAGTTCGACCTGGTCGCCGTCGGCCGCGCCCTCCTCCAGGACCCGCAGTGGGCCGCCAAGGTCCTCTCCGGCCGCTTCGCCGACCTGCTCCCGTACGACGCCGCCGCGAGCCGCACCCTGAGCTGACCGCCACGGGCCGACCGGGCCCGGCCCGTACCGCTGCGCTCGCGGTGCGGGCCGGGCCCGGTCGGGTCGGCGGGCGGGCTGGCTGCAGGTGGTCGGACCTCCGTGCCCCGCTCAGCCGCCGAGGGCCTCCGCCACGGGCAGCCGCGGGTCGTAGGCGGCCCAGCCCGGGTCCCCGGTCCCGGCGAAGGCGACCCAGGCACCGTGCACCCGGGCGCCGAGTCCGGCCGGGGCGGGGTCGGGGCCGAGCAGGCCGGTGTCCCCGTGCAGCCAGGGCTCGTCGGCGAGGTCGAACACGAAGGGCAGCTCGATGGTGTGGGCGGCGCCGAGCCGCCCGTCCAGGGCCGTCGAGCGGTACCCGAACGAGTAGCGGTACGTGCGGCGGCCGCCCGAGATCCGGGCGTGGGCCTCCGCCATGCGCGTCGTCCCGGCCTCGAACAGGGCGTGCGCGAGCACGGCGGAGCGCAGTTCGCCCGGCGTGGCGCCCGGCCGCGCCGCCCGCAGGGCGGAGAGGACCGCCGCCGGATCCGCCAGCAGTCCGGCGGCGACGGCGTGGAGGTCGGCCTCCGTGGTGGACTCCAGCTCCCCCTCCGGCACGAGGTAGAGGTTCGCCTCCTCGGTGTTGGTGCCGATGAGCAGGTCGACGTCGCGGGCCGGTCCGTCCGCGAGGGCGTCCGCGGGCTGGACCGGCAGGACGAGGCCGAGCGGGCTGAGCCCGGCCAGCGGGTCGGTGGCGGTGTCCGTCCGCAGGTCGAGGCCGAGCAGCGCGGGCAGGACCGCCAGCAACCGCTCGTCCGGGATCGGGGCGAACGCCTCGGCAGTCGCTTCGACGCCCAGCGCGGCGGCCGCGACGGCGGTGACCCGCCCCGCCTGCTCCGGGGTGAACGCGCCGGTTCCGCTGCCGCTCTGCACGATCGCCCGCCGGAACAGCCCGTCGGCCTCCGGCGCCGCGAGCAGCGCGCAGACCAGCGTCGCGCCCGCGGACTCCCCGAAGACGGTGACGTTCCCCGGGTCGCCGCCGAACGCCCCGATCGTGTCCCGTACCCAGCCGAGTGCGGCGAGCACGTCGAGCAGCCCCCGGTTGGCCGGGGCGCCCGGCAGGTCGAGGAACCCGGGGATGCCGAGGCGGTAGTTCACCGTCACCAGGACGACGCCGTCGCGGGCGAACGCGCCGCCGTCGTAGAGGGCGGCGCGGTTCGAGCCGGTGATGAACCCGCCGCCGTGCACGAACACCATGACCGGGCGCCTGCCGCCGTCGGCCGCGGGCGTGCGAACGTCGACGGCCAGGTACTCCGCACCGGGCGCCCAGCCGGGCCCGAAGTAGGGGCTCACGTCGAGCCGGTCGAAGGCGCGGACCGGCTGCGGGGCCGTCGGCGAGGGCCGCGTGCCGTCGCGGACGCCGGACCAGCCCGGGTGCGGTACGGGCGGGGCGAAGCGGCCGGCGCCGGTCGGTGCCGCCGCGTACGGCAGGGCGCGGTAGCGCTCGCCGGACCCGTCCCGGACGCCGCGCACGGCTCCTGCCGGGGTTTCGACGACCGGATCTGCCTGTCGGGGCATGGGAAACGATTCCTCTCTGACGGTTCTGGAGCTCTCTGGCGGTGCTGGGGCCGACGTACCGGCGGAGCGGGCGCGTCGGCGGATCAGGTACCTCGTCGCGTCAGGAAATGCGGGAGAAGCCCGCCCACTCCCTGATCGCGAACGTCGACCCGTTGCGCGCGACCTCCACCGCGCCCCGGCCGCCGAAGTGCGCCGGGAAGAGCAGCGCACGGTGCTCGGCGGCCTGGCCGAGCAGCCGGTGCCGGGTGGCGCGGGACAGCGCCGGGTCCTCGCAGAAGCAGGAGTTGGTGTCCGGCTCGGCGATCTGGAACGGGCTGTGCACCAGGTCCCCGACGAACAGGGCCTGCTCACCGCCGGACTCCAGGGTGAGCACGGACGAGCCGGGGGTGTGCCCGGGCGCGAGGTCGAGCCGCAGGTTCCGGTCGATCCGGTACGTGCCCTCCCACAGCCGCGTCAGTCCCGCCCGGTGGACCGGCGCGACACTGTCCTCGAAGACGTTCTGGTTCCCGCGGCCGAGCACGCTGCGGTGCCCGTTGGCCGGGTCCCAGAACTCGAAGTCCCGCCGGGTCATCAGGTACCGGGCGTTGGGGAAGGTCGGCACCCAGGTCCGGCCGTCGAGGCGGGTGTTCCAGCCGACGTGGTCGACGTGCAGGTGGGTGTTGACGACGAGGTCGACGTCCTCGGGCCGCACCCCGGCGGCGGCGAGGTTCTCGAGGTAGTCCGTGTCCAGGTGGTTCCAGACCGGCGCGTGGGGCCGGTCCTTGTGGTTGCCCGCCCCGGTGTCGACCAGGATCGTGCGCCCCTCGCTGCGCAGCAGCCAGGACTGGACCGCGGTACGGCACTCGTCCGTCGCCGGGTCCCAGAAGTCGGGCGCCAGCCAGTCGCGGTGCCGCTCCCACGAGCCGTCGGGGCCGGCCGGGCCGTTCGGGCCGTTCGTGCTGCCGGGGCTATCTGGGAAGAACCGGCCCGGAGACAGCCCGGCCGAGCCGTAGAACTCCTTGATCCGGGTGACGGTGACGTCACCGAGGGTGATCTGCTCCGGGTTCCGCCGCATGGGCTCCCCTCCTCGGGTCCGGGGCACGCGGTCGACCGTCCGCCGACCGCTCCCGACCGTTTCCGGTCGGGACCGAGCCTGGCCCCTCCGAGCGGCACCGACCAGCCCCCGCTCGTCCTACCCCGGCCTGTCCTACCCCTCACAGGGTGTGGCTGGGACCGCTCCGGGCGCCGAATACTGGGGGGCATGAACGGACCCGGCCCGCTCGGCGCCTTCCTCAGAGCCCGACGGACGCGGCTGCACCCCGAGGACGTCGGCCTGCGCGAACTCGGGCCCCGCCGTCGGGTGGCCGGGCTCCGGCGCGAGGAAGTGGCCCAGCTGGCGGGCGTCAGCGTCTCGTACTACACCCGGCTGGAGCAGGGCCTGTCCCGCGGGGCGTCGGCCGAGGTGCTCGAC
Organism: Kitasatospora sp. NPDC056800; assembly: GCF_042789775.1. NCBI lineage: Bacteria > Bacillati > Actinomycetota > Actinomycetes > Kitasatosporales > Streptomycetaceae > Kitasatospora > Kitasatospora sp. NPDC056800. The sequence continues at coordinate 34,184 of NZ_JBHUAL010000087.1, forward strand.
GCGATCGCCCGCGCGCTCCTGCTCGGCGACCACGAGCGCGAGCACCTCGACCGGCTCGCCGTCGCCGCCCGCCACACCCCCCGGGTGCGCCGACCGCGACCCGAGCGGCTGGCGGACGAGACCCGCGACCTACTCCGCGCGGTCGACGGCGTCCCGGCCGTGGTGCTCGGCCGCCGTACGGACGTGCTGGCCTGGAACGCCCTCGGGCACGCCCTGCTGGCCGGCCACGTGGACGTCCACGGCCCGGACGACCCGGCGCGACGCCCGAACCTGAGCCGGATGCTGTTCCTGGACGGGCACACCCGGGAGCTGTACGTGGACTGGCAGCACAAGGCGCGCACGGTGGTCGGCAGCCTGCGCGCCACCGTCGGCAGGCACCCCGAGGACCCGCTGCTGGCCGAGCTGATCGGCGAACTGACCATGAAGAGCCCGGAGTTCGTCGCGCTGTGGGGCGACCACCGGGTGGCGCCGTGCGACACCCGCTCCTACCGGCTGCACCACCCCGTCGCCGGCGCGCTCACCGTGACGCAGCAGATGCTGTCGATCGCCCGCTCACCCGATCAGGTGCTCGTCGTCTGCACCGCCCCCGCCGGCTCCCCCTCCGAGGCGGCCCTCGCCCTCCTCACCCGGGCCGGCGTCGGCGGCGGGGTTCCGCGGAGCAGCGGTCCGCCCCGGAACGGCAAAGGGCCCGCACCGTGCGTGACGCACGGTG
>NZ_JBHUAL010000088.1:0-34728 GCF_042789775.1 Kitasatospora sp. NPDC056800
GCCACCCCCAATGTGGCGAGCGCCGCGGACTGCACACCCGCCCAGGTGGTGGCCAACGGCGGTTTCGAGTCCGGTGGTTCGTCCTGGTCGGCGCCGAGCGGCGCGATCACCGCCGACACCGGCCAGAGCGCCCACTCCGGCAGCTCCTACGCCTGGCTCGACGGCTACGGCTCCAGCCACACCGACACGCTCTCGCAGTCCGTCACCCTCCCCGCCGGGTGCGGCACCGCGACGCTCGGGTTCTGGCTGCACGTCGACACCGCCGAGACGACCGGCAGCACCGCGTACGACAAGCTGACCGTCAAACTCGGCTCCACCACCCTGGCCACCTACTCCAACCTGGACGCGAAGGCCGGGTACGTGCACAGGACGCTCGACGTCTCCGCCTTCGCCGGCCAGTCCGTGACGCTCGCCTTCACCGGCGTCGAGGACGCCAGCCTGCAGACCAGCTTCGTGCTGGACGACGTCACCCTGGACGTCTCCGGCGGCGGCACGTCGCCCCAGCCCGGCGACCCGACCCGCACCCCGGTCGCGCCGACGTACACCGTCGGCCTCACCAGCGACTCCTCCGGCGGCAGTTGGACCGGGCACGAGAGCGTGACGTTCACCAACGCCTCGCCCGACCCGCTGAACGAGGTGTACCTGCGGCTGTGGGACAACGCCCACGGCAGCTGCCCCAGCACCCCGATCACGGTGACCAACGTGACCGGCGGCACGCCCTCACCGCTCACGGTGAACTGCACCGCGCTCAAGATCACCCTGCCGGCCCCGCTCGCCCAGGGCCAGAGCGGCACCGTCGCCTTCGACCTCGGCATCACCGTGCCGAGCGGCGCGGACCGCTTCGGCCACGACGGCGCGTACAACTTCCTCGGCAACGCCCTGCCCGTCCTGGCGATACGGGACGCGGCCGGCTGGCACCTCGACCCGTACACCAACAACGGCGAGTCCTTCTACTCGGTGGCCGCGGACTTCGCCGTCACCCTGGACCACCCGAGCGGTCTGCTGGTGCCCGCGACCGGCACCTCGGTGGACACCCCCGGCACGGCCGGGCGGACCGTCACCAAGGCGACCGCGAGCAAGGTGCGCGACTTCGCCTGGGGCGCCGGGCCGTTCACGAGGATCTCCGGCACCTCCGCCGCCGGGGTGAAGGTCAACGTCTACTCGGTGGCGGGCATCAGCGCGGCCGACTCCCAGTCGATGCTCTCCACCGCGACCTCGGCGGTCGACGCCCACGCCCAGCGCTTCGGCGCCTACCCGTACGGCGAGTTGGACGCGGTGCTCGACAACAACTTCTGGTTCGGCGGCATGGAGTACCCGGGCTTCGTCCTCGACCTGGTCAGCACCACGGCGCTCACCCACGAGATCGGCCACCAGTGGTGGTACGGCATCGTCGGCGACGACGAGTACAACGGCCCCTGGCTGGACGAGGCCTTCACCGACTACGCCACCGACCTCGCCCTCGGCAAGACCGGCAACGGCTGCTGGAACAGCGTCTCCTGGGCGTCCTCGGCGGAGCGGATCACCAACTCGATGGCGTACTGGGACGCCAACTCCTCGCGCTACTCGACGGTCGTCTACGGCTACGGCAAGTGCGCCCTGCACGACCTGCGCCGGACGATCGGCGACAGCGCGATGACCACGCTGCTGCGGAACTACGCGCAGGCGCACTGGTACGGCGTCTCCACCACCGCGGAGTTCAAGGCCGCGGCCCAGGCCGCCACCACGGTGGACCTGAGCTCCTTCTGGAGCCAGCACCGCATCGACGGCTGAGCCCGGACATCCGTACATCCCGGACGTCGCCCCCGGTCCAGGCCGGGGGCGACGTTCTTGCGCGGGGTCAGCCCAGGGCGAGGGCGCGGAGGCGGTCGGCCGCGCCGTTGAAGTAGTTCTGGTCACCGGGGAAGGTGCCGGAGTCGGCGAACTGCCAGAAGGTCTGGTAGCCCCAGCCGTTCGGCAGGGTGCCGACGGAGGAGGCGTAGCGGGCTATCCAGAGCGGGTTGGTGGTGCCGAAGCCGCCGTTGTCGCCGGTGCACTGGCTCCACCAGTTGGTGGTGGTGTAGATGGTGGGGTAGCGGCCGGTGCGGGAGTGCACGGTGTTGCTGAAGTCGCGGATCCAGCTGACCATGGCGCTCTGGCTGAGGCCGTAGCAGGTGGCGCCGTAGGGGTTGTACTCGATGTCCAGCGCGGGCGGCAGGGTCTTGCCGTCGGCGGACCAGCCGCCGCCGTGGCTGACGAAGTAGTTGGCCTGGGTGGCGCCGGAGGAGGCGTTCGGCAGCGCGAAGTGGTAGGCGCCGCGGACCAGGCCGGCGTTGTACGAGCCGTTGTACTGCTGGGCGAAGGACGGGTTGGTGTAGCCGGTGCCCTCGGTCGCCTTGACGTAGGCGAACTTGGCGCCGTTGGCCGCCACCGAGGACCAGTTGACGTTGCCCTGGTAGCCGGAGACGTCCAGCCCCGGGGTCTGGGTGGCGGCGAGGGAGGCGAACGGGGCGGCGGTGCTTCGCCCCTCGCGGGCGGCGACGGTGGAGCCGGCGAAGTCCTGCTCGGGGTGGAAGCCGGGACGGCCCTCGGCGACGGGGGCGACCGGGGCGGGGTCGGCCGCGTACGCGGGGGCGGCGGCGCCGGCGACCAGCGCGGTCGCGGCGGCGAGGGCGGCCAGTGCGGGCAGGCGTCGGCGGGCCGGTCTGGCGGCCGCGGCGGTGCTCGCGGCGGTGGCCGCGGTGCGGGCGGAGCGGGAAGAGCGGGGCATGAGCACTCCTCTGGTCCGAGCGTGGGGAAGGTCGAAATGACCCGGTTCGGCCGGGGTCTGACCGGCCGTACCGCAGAGTAGCCATGTACCTGGCACCGCCACCAGGCATCTTTTTTCACATGGTGAACGCACGTCACCTCGGTCGGAACGCCAGGACCGGCAACCGGCGTTGCCGGTTCTGCCGGTGCGGCCGGCCCCGGGACGGGGGCGACGGAGGAGCCGGCGGAGGGGGCCGGGGGAGGGGCGGGCAGCGGAGGCGGCGCCGGGTGCGGCGGGGGCGCTGTGGCACGATGCCCGCGGGCCGGCCACCACGGGCGGCCCCCTGCACGTGAGGAGAGACCACCCATGATCGAGACCGCCACCGACTCCGCCCGGCCCGCCGGGGAGCCCGTGTTCCGGCCCGCCACGCCCGCCGACGTCCCGGCGCTGGTCGCGCTGGTCGAGTCCGCCTACCGGGGCGACTCCAGCCGGGCCGGGTGGACCACGGAGGCGGACCTGCTGGGCGGCCGGCGCACCAACCCGGAGGCCGTCGCCGAGGCCGTGGGCCACCCCGACGGTGTGGTGCTGCTCGCCGAGCGGGACGGCGAGCTGGTCGCCTGCTGCCAGCTGGAGCGCCGCGGCGGGCTGGCCTACTTCGGCATGTTCTCGGTGCGTCCCGGGCTCCAGGGCGGCGGCATCGGCCGGGCCGTGCTGGCCGAGGCGGAGCGGGTGGCGGGCGAGGAGTGGGGCGTCGGCGCGATGGAGATGACGGTGATCGAGCAGCGCGCCGAGCTGATCGCCTGGTACGAGCGGCGCGGCTTCCGGCGCACCGGCGAGTTCAGCCCGTTCCCGTACGGCGACGAGCGCTTCGGCATCCCGCGGCGGCCGGACCTCCGGTTCGCGCACCTCGTCAAGGAGTTGAAGGCGGAGTCCGCCGGGAATTGACGTCCATGTACGGAAGTTGACGGCTGTGCGGGAGCCGGCGCCGGGTCGTCCGGGTGGTCGTACCAGTAGTCGTACCGGTGGTTGACGGCCTCGGAAACGGCCCGTCCTCGGGGTTCGGTTCAGTTCCGCTGGACCGGGTTTCCGCAGGTGATCTGCCGTCAACTCGCTGAGCTGGGGCGATGCGGAGATGTCATACCTCGTTCATTATTGGTCTAGGCCAATGTGGGAGGCTGAGTGCGAACGGCCACGTTCCGTCCGCTGCCCAGGGGGGCCATTTCCGCATGCCCGTTCTCCATGGCACCGCCATGCCCGCACCCGACACCGGTCCGCGCCGGACACCCGCGGACCCCGACGACCACCGGCTGCCCAGCCCGCCCGACGACGAGGAGCTCTACTGGTACTTCGGCCCGCAGCGCCGCTGGGTGCTGCTCTGCGCCACCCTCTCCTACGCGGGAGCCACCGCCACGCTCGGCCTGTTCGCCCTCAGCAAGCCGCTGCTCTGGCCCTTCCTGGTGCTCACCGTGCTCAACGCGGCCACCTGGCTGCTCTCGCTCACCGACGGCCAGCGCGCCCGGCGCTTCACCCGCGACTCGCACGACCTGCTGCTGCGCGCCTGGAGCCCCGCCCGCGCCCCGAGCGTGGACCTGCTGCTGCCGACCGCCGGCGAACCGCTGGCCGTCCTGGACAACGCCTACCGGTACACCGCGGCCGTCCAGTGGCCCGGTGAGCTGACCGTCCTGGTCCTCGACGACGCCGGCCGCCCCGAGGTGCGCGAACTCGCCGAGTCCTACGGCTTCCGCTACCACGCCCGCCCCGACCGGGGCCGGTTCAAGAAGGCCGGCAACCTCAACCACGGCCTGGCCGAGGGCACCGGCGAGATCGTCGCCGTCCTGGACGCCGACTTCTGCCCGCGCCCCGACTTCCTGCACCACCTGGTGCCCTACCTCGACAACCCCGGGGTCGGCATCGTGCAGAGCCCGCAGTGCTTCGACACGGACGCCGACATGTCCTGGCTCGAACGCGCCGCGGGAGCGACCCAGGAGATCTTCTACCGCTGGATCCAGCCCTCCCGGGACGCGCAGGACGGCACCGTCTGCTGCGGCACCAACGCCCTGTACCGCCGCGCCGCGCTGCAGCGGATCGGCGGCTTCGCCGAGATCGACCACAGCGAGGACCTCTACACCGGCCTCGCCCTCGCCCGCGCCGGATGGTCCACCCGCTACGTCCCCGCGCTGGTCGCCAAGGGCATGTCGCCCACCGGCCTGCCCGCCTTCATCAGCCAGCAGTACCGCTGGTGCCTCGGCTCCCTGGCGCTCGTCCGCGACCCGGACTTCCGCCGCGGCCCGCTGCCGAAGTCCGCCCGGCTCTGCTTCTGGAACGGCATCCTCGGCTACGTCACCAGCGCGGTGAACGTCTTCGCCGTACCGCTGCCCGCCCTGATCATGCTGTTCTTCCGGCCCGAGGAGATCCAGCCCTGGCAGGTGCTGCCGTTCCTGCCGCCGATCTGGGTCGCCCTGGTGCTGCTGCCCGCGATGTCCCGCACCCGCTGGCGCTTCGAGGTCACCCGGGTCCAACTCCTCGGCGGGCTCTGCCACGTGGTCGCCATCGCGCACGCGCTGCGCCGCCGCTCCGCAGACTGGGTGCCCACCGGCGCCGTCTCCGGCGGCAGCACGCTCGCCCGCACCGTCGCCCGGATCGGGGTCGCCTGGCTCGGGCTCGTCGTCCTCGCGGGCGCCGCCGGGCTGGTCCGGGCCGCGCTGCTGTACGGCTGGCGGCCGTACTGGGCGCTCGCCGGACTGCTCGCGCTCACCACCTACACCATGGTCCCGCTGATCCGGGAGCTGTGGCCGCTGCTGAACGGGACCAACGGGGGCAAGGGTGCCGCCGTCGGTGAGGTCGCCGCGCCCGCACCGGGCCGCTCCGACCTCGGGTTCGGACGGGCCGAGGCCGTCGCCGTCACCGCCGCGCTGCTGCTGTGCGGGCTGCTGGCCTCCGGCTGGGCCGACCCACTGATCTTCTGACGGACCGTCACTTCCACTGCAACGCCTGCCTGTTGCGTTTCCTTGCGCGTCGCCCCACCGGCGCGGACACCGCCCGGCCGCCCCATCGGCCCGGCGGGCCCGACAAACCGCTGCCAGCCCTGCAAGGAGCACCGCCGTGTCAACGGCCGTACCACCACCGTCGTCGTCCTCCTCTTCCGCTGACGTCCAGCCCTCCGCTCCGACCTCCGCCGCGTCCGGCCCAGGCGTCGACCTGCTGCCCGGCGTCGTCCGGGTCGACCGGGAACTCGCCGCCCCGCAGCGCGCCACCGTCGCCGAGAGCGGGCAGGCCCGCCGGCGCACCGCCTTCCGCCCCGACATCGAGGGGCTGCGCGGCGTCGCCGTGCTCTCCGTCCTCGCCTTCCACTCCGCCGTCCCCGGCCTGACCGGCGGCTTCGTCGGCGTCGACGTCTTCTTCGTCATCTCCGGCTTCCTGATCACCGGCCTGCTCGTCGGCCGCCCGCTCGGCCTGTGGGACTTCGCCGCCCGGCGCGCCCGGCGGATCCTGCCCGCCGCCGCCACCGTGCTGGTCGCCACCGCCGTCGCCGGCGGCGCCCTGCTCGACCCGCTGCGCGGCACCGACCTCGCCCGCGACCTGATCGCCTCCGCCGGGCAGTTCGCCAACTGGCGCTTCGTCGGCCAGCAGACCGACTACCTGGCCGCCGAACACGACCCCAGCCCGCTGCAGCACTTCTGGTCGCTGGGCGTGGAGAACCAGTTCTACCTGCTCTGGGGCGTGCTGCTGCTCGGCCTCGCCCGCTACCTGCACGGGCGCCGCCGCACCCTCGCGATCACCCTCGCCACGGTGGCCGTCGGCGGCGTCTCACTGGCGCTCTGCCTGCGCTGGACGGCCACCTCCGCGCCGCTCGCCTACTTCTCCACCGGCAGCCGGCTCTGGGAGTTCGCGGCCGGCGCCTGCGCGGCGCTGGCCGGCCCGGCCCTGCTCTCCCGCGCCGAGCGGCGCCCGGTGGTGTGGTCGCTGCGGGTGGTCGGCTGGCTCGGCCTCGCGGCCGTGCTCGCACCGGTGGTCCTGTACGACCGCGACACCCCCTTCCCCGGCACCGCCGCGCTGCTGCCCGTCCTCGGCACCGCCGCCGTCCTGCTCGCCGGACACGCCGCCGGGCACGACGGCCCCGGCGCCGCCGACGCCGGACGGCTGCTCGCCACCCGCCCGCTGCGCGCCGCCGGACGGCTCTCGTACGCCTGGTACCTGTGGCACTGGCCGGTGCTGACCATCGCCCAGGCCCGGTACGGCGCGCTGCCCTGGACCACCCTGCTCGCGCTCACCGCCGCCAGTGCGCTGCCCGCCTGGCTCACCCTGCGGCTGGTCGAACAGCCGCTGCGGTACGGCAGCAGCCCGGCACCCCGGCGCGGGCTCGCCGTCGGCGCCAGCGCCCTGGTCATCCCGCTGATCGCCGCGCTCACCCTCGGCGGCGGCACCGTACGCGCCCTCGGCGACCCCTCCTCCGGGCCCGTCGCGGCGCCCGCCGGAGCCGCCGACGGCCCGGGCCTGCTCGCCCCCGGCACCCGGGTGCTCACCCTGACGCCCTCGCTCGCCCGGGCCCGGGAGGACTTCCCGCCCGGCAAGGGCTGCGAGATCCCGCTCAACGCCGACAGCAGCCCGCGCTGCCTCTTCGGCGCCGAGGACAGCCCCGACCGGATCGTGCTGCTCGGCGACTCGCACGCCGGGCAGTGGATCTCCGCCGGCCTCGCCCTCGCCGAGCAGCGGCACTGGGCCCTGGAGGTCCTGGTCAAGCCCGGCTGCCCGCTGGCCACCCTCACCGTGCGCAACAACGTGCTCGGCCGGACCTTCGAGGAGTGCGACCGCTGGCGCGAGAACACCCTCACCCGGCTGGCCTCCGGGCCCAAGCCGCGGCTGGTCCTGATGGCGGGCCTCAACCGCTACGGCAGCCCGGAGGAGCGCACCGAGGGCTGGACCCGCACCCTGGACCGACTCACCGCGCTCGGCGCCCCGCTCGCCTACCTCGGCGACACCCCGATGCCCGGCAAGGACATCCCGACCTGCCTGGCCGCCTCCGACGGGCGCTCCGACGCCTGCTTCTTCCCGCGCGACACCGCCTTCGAGCCCGACCCCGTACTGGACGGCGGGCTCGCCGCCCGGTACGGGGTACGGACCCTCGACCTCGGCCCGCTGCTCTGCCCCGGCACCGGGCCCTCCTGCCCGGCCGTGCTGGAGGGCGTGGTGCTGTACCGGGACACCGGTCACATCACCGACACCCTGGCGCGGGTGCTGGCGCCCCGGCTGGACAGGGGGCTGCTGGGCGCCCCGGGGGCGTCCGCGGCTCCGGCGGGTCCGGGCGCTCCGGCCGCGCCTGCGGCTCCCGGGCCGACGTCGGACCGGCCGGTGCAGCCGGACCAGCAGATTCAGCCGGTGCTGCCGGGCCAGCCGGTTCAGCCGTAGAGGCTGTGGCAGACCCGGGCCTGGTCCGAGCCGGGCGGCCAGTGGCCCGCCCGCTCGGCCTGGTCGCAGATGGTGTTCTGGCCGCCGCCCGCCCCGGTACTCGCCGGGGCGGGCGCGCCCGACGGGCCACGGGCCGGCGTGCTGGTGTGCGGGCTGTGCCCCGGCTTGGGGCGCGCACTCGCCGAGGCGTGCTGGGCGTCGGGCGTCGCGCTGCCCCCGGCACCGGACGCGGCCGTCGCCGTGCCCGGCCCGGCCACCGGGACCGCCGCGCCCGGGGTGGGCGGCGGCAGCGGGGACGGCGCCGGCGTGACCGGCGACGGGGAGACCGGCAGCAGCCGCGCCGCCGTCGAGTCCGAGGCGGTGGGCGAGGCGTCCGGCAGCGCCGCCACGCTGAGCTCGTCACCCGACCCCGGCCCGCACATCGCCAGGACGGACGCCAGCACGGCACCCGTGCCGACCATCGCGGCCGTCCAGGCCTTGCGCGACAGGCGCCTCGGCGGTGTGGCGGTGGACCACGGCGGTAGCGGATCTGTCGGAACCGGCGGCGGCTGCCAAGCGTTCTGCGGCCACTGCCACTGCCCTCCGGTGGGCTGCCCAGTCATGTGCTCGTCCTTCCAGCGGCCCCCCTAGAACCTTGCCGTGCTCAACGAGCGCGCCGACGCCGGGACATGACCCGGAAGAGGGGTCTGGACGGGCGTTGATTGCCACCGCGCCACATGCTGGGGGGCATGGAGACCAACAGCACGGCCACCCCCCTGGTCGAGGTGGCCGAGTTCCGCACCGACAGCCGCTACCGCCTCGTCCGCTTCGAGGGCCACGGCTGGGAGCCGCTCGCACCGGAGGAGTTCGAGCCGCGCGTCCACCAGCTCTTCCCCGACCTCGACCCGCGCGACCCCCAACGGGTCCACTGGGCCGACCGCCCCTGGGAATGGCCCGCCTGGCACGCCGGCGAGGCCTGAACGCGGTCCGACTGGGCCCGAACGCGGCCTGACGGGGCCCGAACCCCGGTTTGACGAGGTCTGAACGGCTCGGCGCGGGATCGGCACCCCGCGACTTCGTTACGCTGGGCGGGTGAGTGTGGATCACTTCTGGCGCCGCCTGCCGGGTCAGGCCGTGGACACCTGCTCGCCGGAGGAACTCGGCGAACTCGTGCCCCGCGACCGCGACCTCCGGTACGACCGGCTGGCCGCCGCCGGGCTCGCCCTCGGCGTGCGGCGCACCGCCGTCCTGATGGAACTCGCGCTCACCGAGAACGGGCTGCACCCCGACCCGGCCGCCCGACTGCCCGTCTACGGCGGCGGGCGGCACGAACCGGACGGGGCACTGCCGTGCGGCGCCATGCCGGTGCTGCGCCCCGAACAGGTCGCGGCGGCCTCCGCCTTCCTGCGCGGCTCGGCGCTCGGCGAACTCGTCCGCCAGCAGAACAGCGTGCTCGCCCGCACGGCCGCGCACCTCGGGTACCCGACGCCCTGGTCCGAGACCTGGGCGGCGCTCGTCGTCCACGACCTGCGCGAGCTGCGGGACTTCTTCGCGAGCGCGGCCGCCGCCGGGGACGCGGTGGTCGTCCGGGAGGCCGAGGAGACCGGCCGCCCGGACGCGGCGCCGCAGCGGGTCAACTCGCCGTCCAGCACCGGGGCGTGAGCCTCGGTCCCGCCCGCACGGGGCCGGGCCTCAGCCCGTAGCGGCGGCGAGGAGCGTCAGCCCGGCCGCGGTGGCGGTGTGGATCGCCGTGTTGCGGTCCCGCAGGGTGGTGACCAGCCCGGCCGCCCGCAGCACCGTCGCGTGCTCGCTGGCGCTCGCCGCGGAGATTCGGACGGCGGCGGCGACGTCCCCGGTCGTACAGCCCTCCCGCTGCGCGACGGTCCGCAGCACGGCGGCGCGGGTGCGGCCCAGCAGTGCGTCCAGAGCCGGTGACGACCCGTGCGGCGCCGCCAACACCCCTGCTCCGGTGGGCTGGTGCGCGGGATGGACCAGCATCGGCTGTGGCTCGGTGTCGTAGATCACGACGGGTGCGCCCGTGACGAAGACGGACGGGACCAGCAGCAGCCCCCGGCCGTCGAGGTGGATGTCCCGGTCCAGCCCGGAGGCCAGCTCGACGTGCAGCACCGGGGCCTCCCAGTGGATCCGGCCCGGCAGCAGCCGCTCGAAGAGCCGCTCCACACCGCCGTGCAGCAGATCGCGTCCGCGGACCGCGCGGTCCGCGGCCAACGCGTCCTCGGCGGACGCCTGGTACGGGGCGAGCAGGACGTCGTGGACGTGGCCGAGGGCCTCCACCAGGCGGCGCATGAGGTCACGGTCCTCGCCGAGCGTACGGGCCCAGCCGGGTAGCGGACGGGTGGCCGCCGCGTCGGCGAGGTCCGCGCGGATCCGCCCGGCCGGCGTGGCGGTGACGCCCTCCAGCAGCTCCGCGACGCTCCGGGCCCCCGGCGGACTCAGGAAGCCGGGCGACACCCCGTGCACCGGCACCAGGTCGAGGACCATCCGGGCCTGCGGCCCCAGCCGCCCGCGCGCCGTCCGCCGCCAGGCCCCGAACCGCGCCTCGTGGTTGCGGTCCCGCAGGACGCGCACCGCCACGTTCAGCTCCACCATCGCCGCCATCGCCCCCGCGACCCTGGTGCGCGCCACGTCCTCGCCGGTGAAGTGGAACCGGAACGCCATCCCGCCTCCTGTGATGGGGAACTGACGGAGAGTCAGTTCCCGTCCATGATGCCAGGGGAAGCCGTGGACGGGAGGGGCAAGCGCAGCTGCGACGACCGGGGTGCGATCGGATGGATGCGAAGCGCCCGCGCCACGCGGTGATCCTGGCCTGCGTCATCGCGGCCTTTTCGCCGCGCTGCTGTCGAGCAGGACCCCGCCCCCCGGGCCACGCGACCGGGTCAACGAGGGGTGCGGATCCGGGGGGCCCGACCTACGGTGAGGATCGGGACGCCGGGCGGCCGTACGCCGCCGGTGGCGCCCCCCACCGTTGGCGATGGCCCGCTCGCCGGGCGCCCGCTCCGTGCGGGTCCGGTCCCGTACGGAGTCGCCGAATCCGGTCATTCGGAAACCAGACACTCGTCGTCATGACGAGTGGGAGGCATCATGAGAAAGCTCCCGGTCGCACTGGCCCTGATCCCCGCCGCCGCGCTGATCACGTCGTGCTCCGACAACGGGGGAGCGGCGTCCGGCGGCACCGCCGCGCAGAAGCCCGCTGTCGTCACCGCCGAGCCCGTGCAGTCCCAGGCACCCCAGTCCCAGGCCGCCCAGGCGCCGCAGACGCAGGTGAAGGTGGTGACGGACGGGCTGGGAGACCCGTTCGAGCTCGCCTACGCCCCCGACGGCCGGCTCTGGGTCAGCGAGAAGTCCGGGCTCAAGATCACCCGGGTCGACCCGCAGAGCGGCGCCAAGAGCACCGCCCTCGACCTCACGGGAAAGGCCTTCCACAGTCAGGACGGGCAGGACGGCGTCCTGGGCTTCGCGTTGCACCCGGACTTCGGCAAGGGCAAGGGCAGCGACTACCTCTACCTCGCCTACACCTACAAGAACGGCAACGACTCGGCCACGAAGATCGTCCGCTACACCGCGAAGGACGGCCTGCTCTCCGACGAACAGCCCATCCTGACGGGGCTGCCGGGGCACAACCAGCACCAGTCGGCCCGGATCCGGTACGGACAGGACGGCAAGCTCTACTACTCGATCGGCGACCAGGGCCACAACTACATGGCCGACTACTGCCTGCCGAACCACGCGCAGGACCTGCCGACCGCCGCCCAGGTCGCCGCGTCGGACTGGTCGCTCTACCAGGGCAAGGTGCTCCGCATCAACCCGGACGGCTCCGTCCCCGACGACAACCCCGAGCTGAACGGCGCCCGCAGCCACATCTACGCCTACGGCATGCGCAACCCGGACGGCATGGACTTCGGCGGCAAGGACCTCTACACGGCCGAGAACGGCCCGCTCACCGACGACGAGTTCAACCTCATCACGAAGGGCGGCAACTACGGCTGGCCCAACGTCGCCGGGTGGAAGGACGACAAGGCATACGTCTACTCCAACTGGTCGCAGGCCAAGGGCGGTTGCGAGAAGCTCACCTACAACCCGGACCCGAACACGCCGCCGGCCGAGGTGCCGACGACGAAGGAGACGGACTTCACCAAGGACATGGTCTCCCCGCTCAGCACGTACGGGACGACCGTCGAGAGCGGGCACAACTTCGGCACCACGCCGGTCTGCCCCGACGCCGCCTCCGCCTACATGTGCTGGCCGACCATGGCGCCCGGCAGCCTCAAGGTGTACGGGGATGACGTCCTCGTCACCTCGTTGAAGAACGGCACCGTCTTCCGGCTCTCCAAGGACGGCAAGAAGTACGAGGAGCTCTTCCGGACCGTCAACCGCTACCGCGACGTCGCCCTCAGTCCGGACGGCAAGACGCTGTACATCGCCACCGACAGCGAAGGCCAGCACATGGTCCGCGGTGACGGCGGTACCCCGACCACCCACCTGGCGAATCCGGGCGCGATCCTCGCCGTCCCCTACGACCACAACACGACGCAGTGAAGCCCCGACACGGAGGTGAGACAGTCATGACCCGTCACGACGAACAGCCCAGGCGTGCCCGGCAGTCCCGGGAGCGCACCACCGACCGGCCGAACACCCCGACGGAAGGCGCCCGTTGGCGCAAGCCGAGCTACCAGGTGGTGGAGGCGTCTCTGGAGGTCTCGGCGTACTACCTCGCCAAGCGGTAGCGGCCACCGCACCGCACCGGTAGGACCACCACTCGAAGAGGGAGGAAGCGCTGTGCGACTGCACGTACTCGGTACGGCAGCCGGCGGCGGTGTCCCGCAGTGGAACTGTGCGTGCCCCGGCTGTGCCGGGGCACGCGCGGTTCCGTCGCGCCGGCGGCTGCACGCGTCCGTCGCCGTGGAGACCGAGCCCGGCCGGGTGTACCTCGTGAACGCCACACCGGACATCGCCGAACAGATCGAGCGCTGCCCCTGGCTGCACCCCGAGGGCCGGCGCACCCGGCTGTCCGGCGTGATCCTCACGGACGCCGAACTCGACCACACGCTCGGCCTGGCGCGGCTGCGCGAGGCCGACGAACTGGAGGTCATGGCGACCGACGCGGTCCGGGACGCCGTGCACAAGGGACTCGGCCTCGGCGAGGTCCTCGCGCCCTACACCCGCCTGCGCTGGCGGGACTTCGACGGCGTCGCGCTCGAACCGCTCTCCGGCAAGCGCCCCCGCTACGCCCGGGACGCCTGCGACGGGGACTGGGTGAGCGCCCTGCGGGTGGGCGGACTGCTCTACGCGCCGTCGACCGGCGTCTGGACCGACGGGTTCGGCGAGGACGCCGACCTGGTCCTGGTCGACGGCACCTTCTGGGACGACGAGGAGCCGCGCACCGCCGGGTTCTCCACGAAGTCCGCCACCGGGATGGGCCACCTGCCCGTGCTCGCCACCCGCGACCGGCTCGCCGCCCTGTCCGCCCGGTGCCTCTACACCCATCTGAACAACACCAACCCGCTCGTCGACCCGGACTCCCCCCTCCACGAGGAGCTGGCGGACCGGGGCCTCGGGGTGGCCGCGGAAGGAGCGGTCCTCACATGGTGACGACCTTCGAGAGCGAGCTCAGGGCCGTGCCCGAGCGCCGCTACCACCACCGGCACCCCTTCAACCTGAGGATGCACCAGGGGCTCCTGCTGCCGGAGGAGCTGCGCACCTGGATCCTCAACCGGTTCCACTACCAGCGGCACATCCCGGTCAAGGACGCGCTGATCCTCGCCAAGCTGGACGACCCCGCCCTGCGCCGGCTGTGGATCCGCCGGATCACCGACCACGACGGCGGCGACGGCGACGAAGGCGGCATCGAGCGCTGGCTGCGGCTCGGCGAGGCGGCCGGTCTCGACCGCGCCGACCTGCTCTCGGGCCGCGGGGTGCTGCCCGGAGTGCGGCTCGCCGTCGACGGCTACGTCAACCTCTGCCGCCACGGCACGCCCCTGGAGGCCGTGGCCGCCTCGTTGACCGAACTGTTCGCGCCGGACCTGATGGCCACCCGGATCGCCGCCTTCGAGCGCCACTACACCTGGATCGAGCCCGTGGGCCTCGCCTACTTCAGGACCCGCGTCGGCCAGGGCCGCCGGGACAGCGACGAGGCGCTGTCCCTGGTGCTGTCCTGGGCCCGCACCCGGGCCGAGCAGGAAGCCGCCATCGCGGCGCTCTCCTACAAGTGCGAGCTGCTGTGGACCCTCCTCGACGCCGTCGAACGGGCCCCGGCGTGACCTGGCGACCGGCCCTGAGCGGGTACGCGCGGCTGCGCCACTGCCCGGTGCGGAACAGCACGCTGCTGGTCGTCCCGGAGCGCATCGTCGTCCTCAGTGCCGAGGCGGCCGCGATCGTCGGACTGTGCGACGGCACCCGGACCGTACCGGAGATCACCACCGAGTTCCCGGCCGAGGGGGCCGACGACGTCGTGGTCTTCCTCGACGACCTGAAGGAGCGGGGATGGCTGCGGTGAACCCGCCCTGGGCCATGCTGGCCGAACTCACCCACGGCTGCCCCCTGCGCTGCCCGTACTGCTCCAACCCGATCGAACTCACCGCCCGCAGAGCAGAACTGACGACAGATCAGTGGCTTGACGTGCTGACGCAGGCCGGTGAACTCGGGGTCGCGCACGTCCACCTGTCGGGCGGCGAACCGCTGTTGCGGCGCGACCTGACCGAGATCGTCGCGGGGGCCGACCGCGCCGGGATCTACGCCCAGCTCGTCACCAGCGGACTCGGCCTGACCCGGGAGCGGCTGGCCGCGCTGACCGCGGCCGGGCTGCCCAGCGTCCAGCTCTCCGTCCAGGGCGCCGACGCCGCCTCCTCCGAGCTGATCGCCGGACGCCGGTCGTTCGCGGCGAAGGAGCGGGCCGCCGCGCTGGTCCGCGAGGCCGGACTGCCGCTGGGCCTCAACGTCGTCCTGCACCGCCTGAACCTCGACGACATCGACGCGATCGTGGACCTCGGCATCGCCTGGGGCGCGGTGCGCATCGAACTCGCCAACACGCAGTTCTACGGCTGGGGGCTGGCCAACCGGGCCGCCCTCATGCCCACCCGGGACCAGCTGGACCGCGCCCGGGAGGCGGTCGAGCGCCGACGGCGGCGGACCGGCGTCGAACTCGTCTGGGTCGTCCCCGACTACTTCGACGGCGTCGCCAAGCCCTGCATGGGCGGCTGGGGCGCGGTCTCCCTGACCGTCGCCCCCGACGGCCGGGTCCTGCCCTGCCCCGCCGCCTACGACCTCCCACTGGACCTGCCGAACGTCCGGGACCACGCCCTCGCCTGGATCTGGTCCGAGTCGTCGGCCTTCCGGGCCTACCGCGGCACCGACTGGCTGCCCGAGCCCTGCGCCTCCTGTGCCCTCCGGGAGGTCGACTTCGGCGGCTGCCGCTGCCAGGCCTTCGCCCTCACCGGCGACCCGGGGCGGACCGATCCCGCGTGCGCGCTGTCGCCTGACCACGGCCTGATCACGGAGCTCGCCGCCCGGCAGGACGGGGACCTCGTCTACCGGGATCCGGCCGGCCGCTGAGGCTCCGCTCCGCAGGCCGTCCTCCCCGGTCCGGCCGGCCCGTCGCCCGTCCGGTGTTCGGGTTCAGGTGGCGCTTGCGTGGTCCTGCGTGGCGCCGAGCAGCCGCCGGACGGCCTGCCGGGCGTGGTCCAGCGGTTCGGGGCCGCGCCGGACGGAGGCGAGCAGGACGGCGCCCTCCACCAGGGCGAGGGTCTGCCCGGCGGCGACCCGGGCCTCCGCCGGGCCGAAGCCCTCGCCCTCCAGCCGGTCGGCCAGGATCCGCTGCCAGCCCGCGTACAGCTCGGCGCAGAGCGCCCGCAGCGCCTCGTTGGTGCCGGCCACCTCCAGGGCGACGGTGGCGATCGGGCAGCCGCTGGTGTACCGGGAGCGCTCCAGTCGTTCGGCGAAGGCGTCGATCAGCCGCCCGGCGAGGGCGACGGTGCCGGCGCCCTCGCCGGCCAGGGAGGCGAGCAGCGCCTCGACCTCCTGGCCGGCCTGGGTGAGCGCGGCGGCCACCAACTGGTCCTTGCCGCCGGGGAAGTGGAAGTAGAGCGAGCCGCGCGGGGCGCCGGTGGCGGCGACGATCCGGTTGAGTCCCGTCCCGAAGTAGCCCTGCGCCTCGATCAGTTCCCTGGTGCCGGCGATCAGCCGGGCCCGGGTCTCCTCACCCTTGACTCCCATGCGGCGATAGTAGACCGGTCTGCATATTCGTGTCGACGGGCCTTCGAGCCTCCCTTGAGCGATGGTTGACCGATCGTCAGAAGCGGTACTGGGGCGGGTAGCCGGTCCAGTGCAGCTCCTCCGGCAGGTGGCCCTGGTCGTTCAGCAGCAGGACGGCGGGCGGCCGTCCGGGCGTGTAGCGCAGGACGGTCAGCGCCGCGTTGGCGGCGTTGACGCCGAGCCACCGCCAGGCCGGGGCGTCCAGGGCGTGCCGGACCAGCCAGCCGACCAGGAAGGCGTGGGTGACGACCAGTTCGTGCCGCTCCTCGCGGCCCGGCACCGGCCCGGTGAACCGTTCGACGGCCCGCCGCGCCAGCACCGCGCCCTCCTCCCGCTCCGCCGCCGTGGTGCCCCCGAGGAAGTCCAGCAGGAACCGCGCGCTTTCGTCGGGGAGTTCGTCCCGCGCGGGCACGTACGGAACGAAGTCCCCGGCCTCCTCACAGGGTTCCGGCCGCACGCCGGTCAGCTGCTCCGCGACCAGCCGCGCGGTCTCGGCCGCCCGGGGCAACGGGCCGTGGTGCAGCACCGAGACCGGGCGGCCGGCCAGCCGCCGGCCCAGCAGCGCGGCCTGCCGGCGCCCGGCGGCGGTGAGTCCGCTGTCGTCGCCGTGGGACCCGGCCTCGCCGTGGCGGGCCAGGTAGAGGTAGCGGGTGGCGGTGTCGGTCATGCCGTGGGACTCCTCGGGAGGGACGAAGATCATGTCGTCCCGAGTGACACACCGGGGGCCGCGCCCGGTTCCGGCTCAGCCCGTGGAGGCCACGTCCGCGTGGGCCCGGCCCGCGTGGGCCTCGTCCAGCAGCGCCAGCTCCTCCGCCGACAGCCGCAGCGCCCCGGCGGCGATGTTCTCCTCCAGGTGCGCCACGTCGCCGGTGCCCGGGATGGCCAGCACGTGCGGGCCGCGGTGCAGCGTCCAGGCCAGCCGGACCTGGGCGGTGCTCGCCCCGCGTGCCTCGGCCACCGCCCGGACCTGGGCGGGCTCGGCCTCCCCGGCGCCGTCCTGCCGTCCGGCCCCGGCGATCGCGTAGAAGGGGACGAAGGCGATGCCCTGCTCCCCGCAGATCCGCAGCAGCTCGTCCTGCTCCGGCGTGGCGCCGATGCCGTACGGGTTCTGCACGCAGACCACCGGCGCGATGGCCTGAGCCTCGGCGAGCTGGTGGGGGTGGACGTTGGACAGGCCCAGCTGCCGGATCAGCCCGGCCTCGCGCAACTCGGCCAGCGCGCCGAAGCGTTCGGCGACCGAGTCGGTGCCGAGGATGCGCAGGTTCACCAGGTCGAGGTGGTCGCGGCCGAGCTGGCGCAGGTTCTGCTCGACCTGGGCGCGCAGCCGCGCGGGTGTGCGGGCGTGCTCGACCCACTCGCCGTCGATGCCGCGGCCGGGGCCGACCTTGGTGGCGATCACCAGGTCGTCGGCGTACGGCGCGAGCGCCCGGTTGATCAGCTCGTTGGCGGAGCGCAGCGGGGAGAAGTAGAAGGCCGCCGTGTCGATGTGGTTGACGCCCAGCTCGACCGCGCGGCGCAGCACCCGCAGCGCCTGCTCACGGTCGCGCGGAACGGCGTGCGGGACGAGTGCCGGGCCGGTCTGCGGCAGGCGCATCGTGCCGAAGCCGATCCGGTGGACGGTGCGGTCGCCGAGCTTCCAGGTGCCGGCGGCGGCTGCGGCGGCTGCGGCGGCTGCGGCGGCGGCTGCGGTGGTGGCGGGGGTGGCGGCGGTGCTGTCGGACGTCATGCCGGTCATGATCGCTACTGAACCGGCCTGACCGCCAGTGATTCGAACATGTCCATGAGGATGGGGGCGGTGGCCGCGTTGGGGGAGGGGTGGCCGGGCGTTCCGCCGTCCGTCGTCATGTCGGCCGGGCACACCGGTGTCGGTGGCGAGGGCGCGTCCCGCCGACCGTAGCGTGCGGGACATGACACCCCAACGGCACCCCCGGCACCCCTACACCCGACAGGTCGTCCTCGTCGCCGCGCTGCTCGGGGCCGCCCTCGGCGCCGTCGCGCTCACCGGGACACCGGCACGACCGTCCGCCGCCCGGCTGCGCCCGGCCGGTGCGCCGCCGACCGTGTACGCGCACCGCGGCGCCTCCTCCGCCGCGCCCGAGAACACCCTGGTCTCCGACGAGGTGGCCCGGCGGGCCGGCGCCGAGTGGATCGAGGACGACGTCCAGCCCAGCAGGGACGGCGTCCCGTACGTGCTGCACGACGACACGGTGGACCGCACCACCGACGGCACCGGCCGGATCCGCGAGCTGACCGCCGCCCAGCTCGACGCGCTGGACGCCGGCTCCTGGTTCGCCCCCGCGTACGCGGGCACCCGGCTGCCGACCCTGGCCGCCCAGCTGGAGGACCTGCGCACCCGCGGCGGCAGGCTGCTGCTGGAGATCAAGGGCCAGCACAGCCGCGACGAGGTCGCCCGGATCGTCCAGGAGGTGCGCGACCACGGCATGGCCGACCGGGTCCTCGTCCAGAGCTTCGAGGTGGACGCCCTGCGGTACGCCCGCGAGCTGGCTCCCGAGCTGCCGCTCGGCCTGCTCCGCTCCACCCCGGACGCCGACCCGGTGGCGGTCGCCCGCGACCTCGGCCTGTCCGCCTACAACCTCGCGGACGACGCGCTGTCCGCCCGCCCCGGCGTGGTCGGGGAGCTGCACGCCGCCGGGGTGGCGGTGAACGTCTGGACGGTCGACCGGCCCGCCCGCTGGCAGGTGCTCGCGGCGGCGGGCGTGGACGGGATCATCACCAACCGTCCGGCAGAGCTGGCCGGTTGGAGCGCGGCCTGGTCGGCGCCGGGCGCCGCCGGTTAGGCTGCCGGGCGTGGAGCAGGAGAACGCGGCGGGCGCCCGGCCGGTGGACGAACAGGCCGGGGCGGACTGGATCCGCCGGCACCTCGGCGTGGTCCTGGAGCCGCAGGGCTCGCTGACCGCCTTCGACGGGCGCCTCGTCATCGACCTGGACACCCAGGTCGTCACCGTGGACGGCCGTGAGGTCCGGCTCCGCCGCTCGGACGTCAAGCTGCTGCGCGGCCTGATCGCGCTGGGCGAGGGCGTGCACGCGCCGGACACGATCCTGTGGAAGGTCTACGACGCGTCGCTCCACCCCCACGAGCTGAGGTACCCGATGGCGCTGCTGCGGGCGAAGCTCGGCGAGCCCGACTGGATCGTGCGGACCGAGGAGGGCCGCTACGGCCTGCGGCCCCCGGAGCTGCCGTAGCCGCATACTGACGGCATGACGGGTGGAGACCGGGGTCCGGACCGGCGCGGGGTGCTGCGGGCGGGCGCGGCGGCGGCGCTGGCGCTGGGTGCGGCGGGGTGTACGGGCGGGAGCAGGCCGCGGGCGTCCGGGCCGAGTCCGAGCACGACGACGCCCGCGACACCGGCCGGAACGCTGACCGAGACACCCGCGCCCACCCCGCTGCCCCGCCCGCCCCTCTGGCAGCCCGGCCCCGGCGAGATCCAGCCCGACGTCAAGCGCCGCGCCGTCGAGCTGGTCGCCGCGCTCGGCGCCTGGCCGCCCGGCGGGCAGGGGGTGGAGGCGGCCCGGGCCCGGGTGGCGGCGCTCGGCCTGCCGCCCGCGCTGGCCGACGCCGCCGGTCCGTTGGCCCCGGCGGCGTCGGAGGCGAGCCTGGAGGTGGTGGTCGCCCAGTACGGCGGCATCCTCGACGACTCGGCGAGCGTGCTGGTGGTGTGCCGCCAGTGGACCCGCGGCCCGGACGGCTCGGTGGCCGAGGGCGGCACCACGGTGGACGTCCGGCTGGGCCGGGCCGAGCCGCGCTGGACCGTCACCGACCTGCGTCCGGGTGTCGCGGGCCCGGCCGCCGCCGCGCCGTCGCCCGCGGTGGCCCGGGTGTTGGCCGAGCCCCGGATCGAGCTGCCGCCGGAGGCCGCCGCCGACCTGCGCGGCGGCACGGTCCACGACAGCGTGCTGGAGGCGATGCTGCGGCTGGCCGGCCCGTACACGCTCTCGGTGAGCGTGGTGCGGACCGGCCACCCGCTGGACGTCTTCGGGACGACCCGGCCCAGCGACCATCCGCTGGGCCGGGCCTTCGACGTCTGGCGGATCGACGGCCTGGCGGTGGTGGACCCGGGTACGTCCCGGCAACTGGTCGAGTCCTTCATGCGGGACGCGGCCGCCGCCGGTTCGTACAACGTGGGCGGTCCGGTGGCGGTCCCGGGCGGCGTCGGCAACCAGTTCTTCACCGACGACACCCACCACGACCACTGCCACGTGGGCTTCAACCACTAACAGACGTACGTCAGTTGACGTTGACGCCGCTCCAGGCCGCCGCGACCGCGTTGTACTCGGCGCTGCCGGCGCCGTACAGGTCGCGGGCCGCGTTCAGGGAGGCGGAGCGGGCGCCCTTGTAGGTGGTGGTGGAGGTCATGTAGACGGTCAGCGCGCGGTACCAGATCTTGGCGACCTTGGCGTTGCCGATACCGGCCAGCGTGGAGTTGTTGCAGGTCGGGCTGGTGTAGGTGACGCCGTTGACGGTCTTGGTGCCGCTGCCCTCGCTGGCCAGGTAGAACCAGTGGTTGCCGACGCCCGAGGAGTAGTGGACGTCGAGCTTGCCGACGCCGCTGCTCCAGCAGTCGGCCGAACGGCCGTCCAGCGAGGGCTTGTCGAAGCGGCGCAGCCACGGCGGGGTGGACTGGTCGCTGAACAGGTAGTCGCCCTTGTCGACGCTGTTGTTGGCGTACCACTCGACCATGGTGCCGAAGATGTCGCTGGTGGACTCGTTGAGGCCGCCGGACTCGCCGCTGTAGCGCAGGTTGGCGGTGGCGCTGGTGACGCCGTGGGTCATCTCGTGGCCCATGGTGTCGAGGTCCACCTGCTCCGGGTCGGTGGTGCCGTCGCCGTCGCCGGTCATCATGCAGAAGCAGGTGTCGGACCACTGGGCGTTGTCCCAGTTGGTGCCGACGTGGACGAAGACGGTGGCGCCCTTGCCGTCGTTCTTGATGCCGCTGCGGCCGTGGACGTTCTTGTAGTAGTCGTACGTCCAGGCGGTGTTGGCGTGGGCGTCGACGGCGGCGGTGGTGCGGTTGGAGGAGAACTTCTTTCCGTCGCCCCAGACGTTGGTGGTGCTGGTGATCGCGGTGCCGGAGGAGGCCTTGAGCGAGCTCGCGGCGACGTTGTTGGCGTCCTTGGTGACGTGGCCGCGGACCGGGTCGGTCAGGGTGTAGCCGCCGTTCGCGGCGGTGGTGTCGATGGTGACCGTGCCGGTGTACTCGGAGTTCCCGGTGCCGGCCGCCTGGTGCTCGGCGTCGTAGGACTCGATCTGCTCGCCCGTGGTGGCGTCGGTGACGACCACCTTGCCCGCCGGCTGGCCGTGCTCGCCGGTGCCCTCGACGGTGGTGCGCCAGGCCAGCCGGGGGGTGCCGTCGGCGGCCCAGACGACCAGCTCGGGGCTGCTGACGGCGTCCTTGACACCCGGGGCGGCGGCCAGCGCGCCGGCCGCGCCGGACTGCGCGGTCACCTTGGGGACGGTCGACTTCACGGCGGCGTCGTGGGCGGCCGCGCGGGAGGAGTCCTTGAGCCGGCCCTTGGCGTCCTGGTGGACGACCAGGTCGCCGCCGACCACCGGCAGGCCCTGGAAGGTCCGGTCGAAGCGGACGTGGGTGGCACCGTCGGCGTCGACCACGACGTCCTTGAGCACGAGGTCCTGGCCGGCGCCGAAGCCGAACACCCCCGCGTTGTGGGCGACGTTGGCGCGGGCCTGGGATATCGCGGCCTCGCGCATGCCGGGGGCGGCGGAGGCGGTGGCGGCCGGGACGGTGGCGCCGGCGAGGGCGGCGACGACCACGAAGGCCGCGGCCACGCGGGCACGGCGGGAGGAGGAGGTGGGGATCACTCGGACTCCAGTGGGGGTAGCTGTGCAGGGAAAGGAGCTGCGACCGAGATTGACGGGGGTCAGTCAGATTGAGCTAGAGGAAAGGTCATAACTTTGCCAAGTCGTGTCCTTGGTCGATAAAAAATGATCGGAAGTTAACGAGGGCTCTACAGTGCCGTCGTGACGATCGACTACCTGTGGCGCGGCCCGCTCACCGATCCCGAACTCGACGCCCTGCATGCCGAGGCCTTCGGCCACCCCGTGGAACCCGGCGGCCGGCTCGCCCGGCTGGAACGGCACAGCCTCGGCTGGGTCACCGCCCGCCGAGCCGCCGACGGCGCCCTGCTCGGCTTCGTCAACCTCGCCTGGGACGGCGGCGCCCACGCCTTCCTGCTCGACACCGCGGTCTCCCCGGACACCCGGCGGCAGGGCGTCGCCACCCGGCTGGTCACGGAGGCCGCCGACGGCGCCCGCGCGGCCGGCTGCGCCTGGCTGCACGTCGACTTCGAGCCGCACCTGCGCCCCTTCTACCTCGACGCCTGCGGCCTGCGCCCCACCGACGCCGGGCTGTTGGCGCTCTGACACCTTGCCGCCGGGCCGCCAGGC
Organism: Kitasatospora sp. NPDC056800; assembly: GCF_042789775.1. Classification (NCBI taxonomy): domain Bacteria; kingdom Bacillati; phylum Actinomycetota; class Actinomycetes; order Kitasatosporales; family Streptomycetaceae; genus Kitasatospora; species Kitasatospora sp. NPDC056800. The sequence continues at coordinate 22,803 of NZ_JBHUAL010000088.1, forward strand.
AGCCGGACCTCCGGTGCTCCGACACTGGGCGGCCGGCCCTCCGAGGCCCTACGCTTCCGCCCCATGGACGGATGGGTGGGGGCCTGGACCGGCGGCCGGGCGGCGGTCCACGTGGGCGACGTCGCGGACTTCAACGCGCAGTTCCTCGCTCCCGGCATGGACCCGGCGCAGCGCCTGCGACGGCTGCGGCACGCCCACCACTACGCCTGCCTGGCCGCCTGCTACAGCCCCGAACCGGCGCTGCTGGTGCTGCCCGCCGAGGTCGCCCCGGAGTGGACCGACTGGCTGGCCCGGGAGTTGGCCTGGGGCCCGGTCGAGGTGCACAGCGGCGTGGCACCGGACCGCACGGTGGCCGAGGCCCTCGCCGACCGTCCCGCCCTGGTGGCCAGGATCGCCGACTCCGGCCGTCCGGTGGTGGGGTGGGGCCGGACGGCCGCGCAGGGCGAGGGGCCCGAGCTGGCCGCCGTCCGCCGCTACGAGTCCAAGGCCGCCGCGCACGACCTGTTCACCGCCCTCGCCCCCGGGCACCCCGGCATCCGGGTGCCGCACCAGGAGCGCCCGGGCGGTCGGCGCCGGGCGGCCCGCCGGCTGACCGCCCGCGCCGTCCGGGGCCTGACCACGGTGCTGAAGAGCCCGTACGGCGTCGGCGGCTACGGCACCGTCGTGGTGGAGCCCGCCGAACTGTTCGCCGCGGGCGGCGGCGGGGCCCTGCTGCGGCGCCTGGTCCGCACCGAACTCCTGCCCGCCGACGGGGAGTTGCTGCTGGAGGAGTACGTCGACGCCGGCCCGTCCGCCCGGCTCCGCGACCTCACCCAGGACGCCCTGGTCGGCCCGGACGGTACCGTCCACCCGGTCGGCGCGGGCGCCATGGAGGTGGCCGGCACCCGCTACCAGGGCGTCACCGTCGGCCCCGGCGCGGTGCCGAGGGACGCCGCCGACACCGCCCGCCGGTTCGCCGTGGCGGTGGGGGAGCGGCTGGCCGCCGAGGGCTACCGGGGCTGGTACGACGTCGACTTCGTCACCGACCGGGAGCGCCGGCTCGCCCCTACCGAGATCAACCTGCGGCTCACCGGGCCGGCCGTCGCCCTCATGCTGCGCGCCCGCCTTGACGCGGTGCGCGGCCCCGGCCACCTGGTCCGCACCCTGGACGCGATGCCGCTCGGCGCCCGGCTCGACCAGGCCGCGTTGCACGACCACCTGGAACGGCTGCGGCCGCGCTGCGCCCGGCTCGGCGTCACCCTGCTGCCGCTGATCCCGACCGCCTCCCGCGAGCCGGAGCCCTTCGTCGGCCTCGCCCTGGCCGGGCCGGACACCGAGTCGCTGGACGCGGCCGAGGCGCTGGTCGCCGCCGCGAACCACGGGCTGGCCCGGATGTTCGAGGCGCTGCGCTGAGCCGCCGGCGGGGTCGGACCCGCCTGAGCCGCCGCCGGGGTCCCGTCACTCCTTCCCGGCCGGCGGCCGCCAGAGCACGAAGCGCACCAGCACCAGCGCCGCGAGCATCAGCGGGACGTTGAACGCGAACACCATCGCCGTCTCGCGCGGCCAGTCGGTGGCCCTGGTGAGCCGGTAGAGGTTGTCCTGCGGCCACCAGTTGACCAGCAGCCAGGCGATCGCCAGATGGGTCAGCACCGACAGCCCGAACGGCCTGCCCAGCCGCAGGACGGCCTCGAAACCGATGGTGAGGTAGACGATCCCGGCGCCGAAGGCCAGGTTCTCGCAGAGGTACAGCAGCTGGAAGAAGCCGCGGTACGGGGAGGGGACTCCCGTGAGGTCGGTCGAGCCGGGGAAGAGCGCGAAGGTCATCGCCCAGGCCGCGAAGGCGAACACCAGGACGCAGACCACCGCCGCGCAGCCGCCGGTGAAGCCCGCGTCCCCGGAACGCCGGCCCCCGGCCTTGCCGCCGCCCTTGCCGCCGCTCCGCCCGCCCGCCTTGGCGGAGCGCGGGGCGGCGTGCTCCGGCGGGGCCGGCAGCGGCAGTGCCGCGCGGTCCAGCTTGCCCGCCCGGGTGCGCGGCAGCTCGCGCAGCGTGACGACGGCGGCGGGCACCGGGCGGCCCCTGAGCTTCCTCTCCAGGTACTGGGAGAGCGACCAGCCGTCCGCCCCGTACACGGCCGGATCGGTCACCGCGTAGCCGACCAGCCGCCGCCGCCCCGGTACCGGCTCCACGTAGACGACGGCCGCCTCCCGCACCGCCGGGTGCCCGCGCAGCGCGCCCTCCGCGTGGACCGCCGCCCGCACCCGCGCCAGCACGCCGGTCGGCCGCTCCGCGCCGAGCGGGCCGACCACGGTCGCGGCCCGGGCGGTGAACTCCAGCACGCCGTCCGCCCGCAGCACCCCGAGGTCGCCGGTCAGCAGCACCCGGCCGTCCGGGTCGAAGTCCGCCCGGACGAAGCGGCGGGCGGTGTCCGCCGGCCGGTTCAGGTAGCCGCGGGCCAGGCCGGCGCCGGCGATCGCGACCTCCCCCGTCATGCCCTGCTTGGCGGGGGTGCCGTTCGGGCCCAGCACGTACACCCGGGTGCCGGGGAAGGGCCGGCCGACCAGCGAGACCCGTTCGGCGCCCTCGGCGGCCGCGGTGCCCCTGGCGTCGAACCAGGTGCTGTCCACGGTGGCCTCGGCCAGCCCGTAGACGTTCAGCACCCTCGCCTCCCCGCCGAGCAGCCGCTGCAGGCCCAACTGCTCGTCCAGGTACCACTTCTCGGCGCCCACGGTGAGCAGCCGCACCCCGGGCAGCCTGCCGCCGGTCCGCGCCAGCAGGGCGGTCAGCCGGCGCGCGGTGCGGACGTTCAGCTCCAGGACGGTGATCCGCTCGGCGGCGACCAGGGCGGGCAGCGCGCCGAGGTCGGCGGCGCGGTCCAGGGTGAGGTTGAACGGGGTGACGACCAGGGTCGCGCCGGTGCCGAGGGCCCGGACCCAGTCGGCGGTGAAGACGTCGAACTCCAGGCTCGCGGTCTGCAGGATCCGGTCCTCGGCGGTGAGCCCGTACACCTCGCGCCAGCCCTCGTACGCGGCCAGCAGGTTGCGGTGCTCGATCAGCGCGCCGAGGGGCAGGCCGGTGGAGCCGGAGGTGTAGAAGACGCAGGCGAGGTCGGCGGCGGTGACCTCGGGCGGCTCGAACGGGGCCCGCGCGGGGGCGGCCGTGTCGACGCAGACCAGCGGCGCCCCGCCCGCGTCCGCCAGCCGGACCCGGTGGCGCTCCTCGGTCACCACCACGTCCGGTGCGGCGTCCGCCAGCACGTGCCGCAGCAGCGCGTCCGGCGCGGTGGGCTCCAGCGGCACGAACGCCGCGCCCGCCGTCAGCACGGCCAGCAGCGCCACGTACACCTCGGTGCCCCGGCCCAGCGCGACCGCCGCCCGCCCGCCCGGGGCCAGGCCCCGCTCCGCCAGCACGGCGGCCAGCCGCCCGGCCCGCCCCACCAGCTCCCCGTACGTGAGCTCCTGCCCGCCGCAGCGCACGGCCACCGCGGCCGGCGCCCGGCGGGCCCGTTCCTCGACCAGCCCGTGCAGCGTGCCGGCGGCCCGTTCCCCGTCCGCGGTCATCGAGTCCCCCCTCGTCCCCCCTCGGAAAGGGCACCATCCTCCTCCCAACTCCCGCCGGGCGACAGGGTTCTGGCGCGTCCACCCCTCGGACGCCCCGACCTCCCGCGACTCGACGGTTGTACTCTGCACGCGGACGGACGGCGCCGGACCGTCCCGTGCGGCGCCCCGCCCGCACCCTGCCCGGCACCGTGATCGGAGTCCCATGAACTCATCCGCCCCCGACTTCGCCGGGCCGGTGCTGCGCACCCGTGACGTGGACGTCGTGCGCGACGGCCGCCACCTGCTGCGCGGGATCACCCTGGAGATCCGGCCCGGCGAGCACTGGGCGCTGCTCGGCCCCAACGGCGCCGGCAAGTCCACCCTGCTCGCGCTGCTCGGCGCCGTCTCCCACCCCACCCGCGGCGAGGTGGACGTGCTCGGCCGCCGGCTCGGCCGGGTGGACGTCCGCGAGCTGCGCGCCCATCTCGGGCACGTCAACCCGCGCCACCCGCTGCGCTCGCCGCTGAGCGTGCGCGAGGTGGTGCTCACCGGCTACACCAACACGATCGAGCCGGAGTTCCACCGCAAGCCGGCCCCGGAGGCGCTGGAGCGGGCCGAGCAGCTGATCGACACGCTCGGCATGCGCGCGATGGCCGAGGCCGCGTGGACGACGCTGTCCCAGGGCGAGCGCGGCCGGGCCCTGATCGCCCGCGCGCTGATGCCCAGTCCCCGGCTGCTGCTGCTCGACGAGCCGGCCACCGGGCTCGACCTGACCGCCCGGGAGCTGCTGCTGGACAGCCTGGACCTGCTGCGCCACCAGCACCCGGAGCTGGCCAGCGTGCTGGTCACCCACCACCTGGAGGAGCTGCCGGAGAGCACCACCCACGCCCTGCTGCTGCGCGGCGGCGCGTGCGTGGCGGCCGGGCCGGTGGACGAGGTGATGACCACGGAGCTGATCAGCGAGACCTTCGGCCACCCGATCCGGATCAGCCGGCACGAGGGCCGCTGGACGGCCCGGGCCGCGGCCCGCCGGACACCGGGACGGTAGCCGCCCGCCGGGCAGGACGGCCGCCCGCCGGACACCGGGACGGTAACGGTTCAGGGGGTGGGTGTAGACGGAAAATCGTCTTTACGTAAGGTATGCCTTAGCTAATGATGGTCTGCTGGTCCCCGGTCGGCCGCACTGCCTTGGCACACCCATGCCCTTTCCCGTTGGAGCCCGCATGTCCGCCCGTCGCCGTTCCACCGCAGCCGCGCTGCTCACCCTCGCCGTGGCGACCGCAGCCCTGGCCGGCTGCGCGTCCAAGAAGGACGACAAGGCCGGCGGCTCCGACGCGGTCAAGGTGAACGCGACCGACACCGCCTGCGAGGTCTCCAAGACCACCTTCCCGGCCGGCCACGTCGTCCTGGACATCAGCAACAAGGGCTCCAAGACCACCGAGGTCTACGTCTACGGCGACGGCGACAAGATCGTCACCGAGCGCGAGAACATCGGCCCCGGCACCAAGGCGAGCATCAACGCCGAGATCAAGGCCGGCTCGTACGAGATCGCCTGCAAGCCCGGCATGGTCGGCAACGGCATCCGCCAGAAGATCACCGTCACCGGCGAGGGCGGCAGCGCCGCGCCGGCCGACCCGCGCCTGGCCGCCGCCGTCGACGCCTACCGGAAGTACGCCCAGGAGCAGGCCGACGCCACCATCCCGGCCGTCGAGGCCTTCGCCGCCGCGATCAAGGCGGACGACCTGGAGAAGGCCAAGTCGCTGTACGCGCCCTCGCGCACCGGCTGGGAGCGCACCGAGCCGGTCGCCGAGAGCTTCGGCGACGTCGACCCGAAGACCGACACCCGCGAGGACAAGCTGGAGCCGGGCCAGGCCTGGACCGGCTGGCACAAGCTGGAGAAGTCGCTCTGGGCCGACGCGAAGATCGGCGACGACGAGAAGAAGCTCGCCGACCAGCTGGTCGCCGACCTCAAGGACTGGCAGAAGAAGATCCCCGAGGCGGAGATCACCGCGACCAGCATGGCCAACGGCGCCAAGGAGCTGCTGGACGAGGTCGCCACCAACAAGATCACCGGTGAGGAGGACCGCTACAGCCACACCGACCTGGCCGACTTCCACGCCAACGTCGAGGGCGCGCAGAAGGCCTACGAGCTGCTGAAGCCGGTCGCCTCCGAGAAGGACGCGGAGCTGGCGAAGACGCTGGACTCCGAGTTCGCCGCCATCAACACCCTGCTGGCCAAGTACAAGCAGGCCGACGGCACCTTCACCTCCTACGACAAGGTCACCGAGGCCGAGCGCAAGGCCTTCTCCGACGCGGTCAACTCGCTGGGCGAGCCGCTGTCGAAGCTGGCCGCCGCCGTGGTCGTCAAGTAACCGGCCACCCCACCCCGAAGTACCCCGCCGACGCCGTGGCGGCCCGCGATCCGGGCCCCACGGCCTCCGCGGGTCAGCGCAGAAGTCCAGCACAGTAGAAGGGCCCGCCCGCCGATGGACGCGGAGAACGAGCAGCAGAACGGGACGCCGGCCGCCGCCGACGCCTCCGGGACCAGGGGCGCGGTCAGCCGACGCGCCGTCATCGGCTGGGCCGGCGCGGGCGTCGCGCTCGGCGCCGCCGCCGTCGGCTCGGTCGCCGCGGCCACCCGGCAGGACGACGCCGTTCCGGTCGCCGCCCCCGTCGGCGCCGAGGTGCCGTTCTACGGCGAGCACCAGGCGGGCATCTCCACCCCGGTCCAGGACCGGCTGCACTTCGCCGCCTTCGACGTCTCCGAGAAGGCCACCCGGGAGTCCCTGGTCAAGCTGCTCAAGGAGTGGACCAAGGCGGCCGCCGCGATGACCGGCGGCCGCGAGGTCGGCACCGGCGCGGTGCCCGGCTCGCCGGAGGCGCCGCCGGACGACACCGGCGAGGCCCTCGGCCTGCCCGCCTCCCGGCTCACCCTGACCATCGGCTTCGGGCCGAGCCTGTTCGAGAAGGACGGCGTCGACCGCTTCGGCCTCCAGGCCAAGCGCCCCGAGGGCCTGATCGACCTGCCGAACTTCAAGGGCGACAAGCTCGACCCGACCCGCAGCGGCGGCGACCTCTGCGTCCAGGCCTGTGCCGACGACCCGCAGGTCGCCGTGCACGCGATCCGCAACCTGGCCCGGATCGGCATGGGCACCGTCAACATCCGCTGGTCGCAGCTCGGCTTCGGCAAGACCTCCTCGACCACCCCGGACGAGCAGACCCCGCGCAATCTGATGGGGTTCAAGGACGGCACCCACAACATCGCGGGCACCGACGGCGCGAAGCTGGCCGACCACGTCTGGGCCGCCCCCGGCGACGGCCCGGAGTGGATGACCGGCGGCTCCTACCTGGTCGCCCGGCGGATCCGGATGCACATCGAGACCTGGGACCGCGCCTCGCTGAAGGACCAGGAGGACACCTTCGGCCGCACCAAGGGCGAGGGCGCCCCGTACGGCAAGGGCAAGGAGCACGACGCGCCGGACCTCGCGGCGATGCCCGCGACCTCGCACGTCGCCCTCGCCCACCCGGACGCCAACAGCGGCCTGATGATCCTGCGCCGCGGCTTCTCCTTCACCGACGGCACCGACGGCCTCGGCCGCCTGGACGCCGGGCTGTTCTTCCTCGCCTACCAGCGCGACACCCGCAAGGCCTTCGTCCCGCTCCAGCAGAAGCTCGCGGCGAGCGACAAGCTCAACGAGTACATCCAGCACGTCGGCTCCGCCCACTTCGCCTGCCCGGCGGGCGTGCGCAAGCCGGGGGAGTGGTGGGGCCAGGCCCTCTTCGGCTGACACCCCTCCTGTTCTCCCGTACCATCTCGACACCCCCCCAGGAGCCCGCGTGTTCGGCAACTACCTGATCGGCCTGCGCGAAGGCCTCGAAGCCAGCCTGGTCGTCTGCATCCTGATCGCCTACCTGGTCAAGACCGGCCGCAAGGACCGGCTGCCGCCGGTGTGGATCGGCGTCGGCTCGGCCGTGGCGCTCTCCATGGCCTTCGGCGCGGTGCTCCAGTTCGGCTCCTCGCAGCTCACCTTCGAGGCCCAGGAGGCGCTCGGCGGCTCGCTGTCGATCATCTCGGTCGGCCTGGTGACCTGGATGGTCTTCTGGATGCGGCGCACCGCCCGGCACCTGAAGACCGAGCTGCACGGCAAGCTGGACGCGGCGATCGCGATGGGCACCACCGCCCTGGTGGTCACCGCCTTCCTGGCCGTCGGCCGCGAGGGCCTGGAGACGTCCCTGTTCATCTGGACCGCCGTCCAGGCCACCGGTGACGGCTGGAACCCGCTGATCGGCGCCGCGCTCGGCCTGCTCACCTCGGTGGTGCTCGGCTGGCTGTTCTACCGGGGCGCGCTGAAGATCAACCTGGCCAAGTTCTTCACCTGGACCGGCGCGATGCTGGTCGTGGTCGCGGCCGGCGTCCTCGCCTACGGCGTGCACGACCTCCAGGAGGCCGGCTGGCTGCCCGGCCTGCACAGCACGGCCTTCGACATCTCCAGCACCATCCCCAAGGACAGCTGGTACGGCACCCTGCTGAAGGGCGTGTTCAACTTCCAGCCGGACCCGACGGTGCTGCAGCTGGTGGTCTGGCTGCTCTACCTGGTCCCGACCCTGGCGGTGTTCTTCAACGTCCTCGGCGGCGGCAGGAGCAAGAAGCCCGCCCAGCCGGTGGCCGCCAAGCCGGCCGCCTGATCCGGCCGTTCGACCTGTTCCACCCGTAGCACCCGCTCCGCCCCGTTCCACCCGTACCGCCCCGTCCGGCACCCGCCGGCCGGGGCGGTTTCGTACGAGCGGAGCCAGTTCTCGCCAGGAGCGGTCGGAACCAGTCAGGAAGACGACGAAAACGGTCAGCTCTGACAAACTGCAGTCCCAGTGGAACCGTTGCGCCACCACCTTCGTACTTAGGGTGACAGCACCATGCCATTACCCACACATGGGGGGAACATGACCGTTCGCAGGCCTGCCAGGTTAGTCGCCGCCGGTGTCGCCGCCCTCGCGGCGACCGTGTTGCTGACCGCGTGCGACGACGTGAAGTACACCGACGACAAGCCGGGCGACCCGAAGGCGAGCGCCGCCGGGGCCACCGTCCCGGGCGACCCGATGGCCGGCCAGGCGGCCGGTTCGCGCTGCAAGAGCGACGACATCACCGCCACCGTGCAGCTCAAGGGCGCGGGCTCGGCGATGCTGACGATCAAGAACAAGAGCAGCCACAACTGCACCCTGTACGGCTACCCGGGCTTCGGCGGCCTGAAGGCCGACAACAGCGCGGACGCGCTGGCGGCCAACCGCGAGTCGCACCCCGGGCCCGCGGTGCTGGTCACCCTGAAGCCCAACAAGTCCGGCTACGCGGGCCTCAAGTGGAGCGCCTGCGACAAGTCGGACGCGACCTGCCACGTGCTCACCGGCCTCCAGATCACCGCGCCGGACGAGACCACGGCGGTCACCGCCGAGGTGCTGGGCACCGACGGCAAGCCGGCCGGTCAGCTGCTGGTCTCGGCCGCCGGGCTGACCACCGGCACCCTGCAGCCGAACAACGAGAAGGTGCTGTTCAACTGATCCGCTTCACCCGATCCGGTTCACCTGATGCTGTCCGGTTGACGATGTCCACCTGATGATGCTCGCCTGATGACACGACGGAGCCCCCGGGCCGGTTCTTCCGAACCGCCCCGGGGGCTCCATCCGTTCCGGGCCCGGACTACTGGCTCTTGATCGAGTCCAGGATGTCCAGCTTCGCCGCCCGGTGGGCCGGCCAGAGCGCGGCCAGCAGGCCGATCACGGCGGCCGCGAGCAGGAAGCCGACGGTCTGCACCGGCGGCACCACGGTGGTGATGTCCTTGAGGCTGTCCGCCAGCGTGCGCACACCCGCCCAGGCGACCAGGATGCCGAGTCCGACACCCACCAGCCCGCCGAACAGCGCGATCAGCAGCGACTCCAGCCGGACCATCCGGCGGATGCCGAGCCGGTCCAGGCCGATCGCCCGCAGCATGCCGATCTCCCGGCGGCGCTCGAACACCGACATGGCCATGGTGTTGACCACGCCGAGCACCGCGATGACCACGGACATGCCGAGCAGCCCGTACATCATGTTCAGGATGCCGGTGATCATCTGGCGGTTCTCCGCCTTGATCTCCTTCGCGCCCTTGACCGCGATCAGCGGGTTGCCGCCGGTCGCGTCGCGCAGCGCCTGCTTCAGCTCCTCGGTCGCGCCGTTGGTGCCCTTGACCAGGACCTTCTCCAGGCCGGTGGCGGGCGCCAGGTGCGGGGCGACCACGGCCTCCGGGACGATGACCGAGGCCAGCGCGGTGTTGGCCTCCAGGATGCCGCCGACGGTCAGCGAGCCCTTGGCGCCGTCCGGGTAGGTGACGGCGAGGGTGTCGCCGACCTTGTAGCCGGCGCGCTCGGCGCGGCCCGAACTGACCAGCAGCCTGCCCTGCTTGAGGGCGTCCGGGGAGCCCTCCTTGACCTTGACGGTGGCCACCTGGTCGATGGTCGCGGCGTCCACCGCCGTCATCCACTCGCTGTCCTCGCCGTTCTGCCCCGTCTTGACGGTGACGCTGCGCTCGGCGCTGATCACGCTGACGCCGGGCGCCTTGGCGATCTGGGCGGCGACCTCGGGGGAGAGCTTCGAGAAGTTCTGCATGGCGACGGTGTAGTCGGCCTTGAGGTCGGTCTCGGCGGCCTTGTCCACGGCCTGGTTCACCGAGGCGCCGATCACCGTCAGCGAGGTGATCAGGGTGACGCCGATGGTCAGCGCCGAGGCGGTCGCGGCGGTGCGGCGCGGGTTGCGGACCGCGTTCTCCTGGGCCAGCTTGCCCGGGGCGCCGTACACGGCGCGCAGCAGCGGGGCGAACAGCGCGATCAGCGGCCGGGACAGCAGCGGAGTCAACACGAACACGCCGATCAGCAGCGCGCCGGCGCCGAGGCCGACCAGCTTGACCTCCTTGCCGCCGACACCACCGGCCAGCGCGGCGAGGCCGGCCAGGGAGAACAGCAGGCCGATGGTGTTGCGGATCCGCAGGCCCTTCTGGGTCGCGGGCTGCTCGGCCGAGCTCATCGCCGCCACCGGGGCGATCCGGGAGGCCCGGCGGGCGGGCAGCCAGGCGGCCAGCACCGTCACCAGCACGCCGACCGCGAGCGCGGCGACCACCGTGGTCGGGGCGATGATCAGCGGGCCGTCCGGCAGGTTGGCGTCCATCGGGCCGTTGAGCAGCGACTTGAGTCCGGCGGCGATGCCGATGCCCGCCAGCAGACCGGTCACCGCGGCGGTCAGGCCGACCAGCACGGCCTCGATCAGCACCGAGCGGGTGATCTGGCGGCGGGTGGCGCCGACGGCGCGCAGCAGCGCCAGCTCCTTGGTGCGCTGGGCGACCAGCATGGTGAAGGTGTTGGCGATGATGAAGATCCCGACGAACAGCGCGATGCCCGCGAAGCCCATCAGGACGGTGGTCAGGACGGTGGTGCCCTTCCTGATCATCTCGTCCTGCTCGGCGGCGAGTTCGCGGCCGGTCTTCGCCTCGATGGAGTCGCCCTGCGGGACGGCCTGCTTGACGGCGGTGAGCAGCGCGGCGTCGTCGGTGCCCGGCTTGGACCTGACGTCCAGCTCGGCGTAGCGGCCCGGGGTCAGGTAGAGCTGCTGGGCGGTGGCGGTGTCGAAGGCGGCCAGCGAGCCGCCGGCCACCACGCGCGGGTCGTTGGTGGTCAGGGTGCCGGTGAGCTTGAGCTTCATCACCGGGCCGTTGACCGCGACCCGGACGGTGTCGCCGACCTTGTAGCCGCCCTTGTCGGCGGTCTTGCGGTCCAGCGCGATCTCGGTGGCGTCCTTCGGGCCGCGGCCCTCGACCAGCGGGTAGCGCGGGTCGGTGCCGTCGGCGCCCGGCACGTAGTTGGTGCCGGTGGTGGAGAAGCCGTTGCCGATCAGCGCGCCCTTGGTGTCGGCGATGCCGGCGAAGCCGCTGACCACGCCGCGGACCTCGGCGACGCCGGGCACCGCGGCGACCTTGGCACGGGTCTCCTCGGTGAGCGTCGGGCCGGCGAGCTGCTCGCCGCGGTCGTCGCTGAGGTTGCGGGCCTCGCGGTCGGCGACCGTGACGGCGACGTCGGTGTAGCTCTTGGAGTTCTGGGTCCTCAGCGCGTTGCCGAAGGTGTCGGAGAAGACCAGCGTGCCGGACACGAAGGCGGTGCCGAGCATGACGGCCAGTACCGTCATCAGCAGCCGGCCCTTGTGGGCGAGCACATTGCGCAGTGCGGTGCGGAACATGAGGGAGTGTCAGTCCTGGGGGTACTCGGGGGACGGGTGGCTTCGGGCCTCGGTGGGCCGGATCAGCTGGTGCGGCCCTTGGCGTCGAAGCGGCGCATGCGGTCCAGGACGGTGTCGGCGGTGGGCTGGTGGAGTTCGTCGACGATGCGGCCGTCGGCG